>VGVM01000002.1 GCA_016874035.1 Gemmatimonadota bacterium | reverse complement strand
CCCCGGGAAATAATTCCCCCCCCCCCCCACCTACCACCTACTACCTACTACCTCCTACCTATTTCATGAACGCCTGACGGGTCCAGACCAGGACCACGCCGCAGGCGTTGGTCATCGGCCGGTACTTCGCCGGTGCGTTCGGCTGGCGGACGTACACCTCGACGCCCACGATCCAGTCTTTCGGGAACGCGTGCAGCTCGAACGTGTCCGATTTCCGGCCGTCCAGGAACACGTTGGCCGCACACGCGCCGCCCTGCATGGAAAGCTGTGGCGTGAAGAGCCGGAAGCCCGTCTGGTCGCGGCCCGTGACCTCGAGCGATGGAATCCCCTCGAAGATGTTCCGCACGTTGGTTTTCCGCGCCACTGCGGCTGAGTCAAGGAACGCGCCAAAGCCGATTCGCTTGCGTTCGTCAAACTCGGCGCGGAGCACGGGCACGTCGAGCCGTTCGGTGACCGTGACGTTCGGCAGCAGGATGGAGCGCGTGAGCTCGAGTTGGACTTCCTCGGTGTTCCGTTCGAGCACGTCCACCGGCTGCGCGGTCGGCGTGTAGCCGACCGCGCGCGCCAGCACCATGCGGGAACCGGTCGGCACGTTCGCAATCCGGAAGCGGCCGGCCGCGTCGGTCTTGGCGCCGACCTCCAGTCCGTCAATGTCCACCGAAGCCTCGGCGATGCCGCGACGTCGCTCGTCCCGCACGAACCCGGTCACGGTGGTCGTCGTGGCGAACGTTCCACTCGCGGCGTCCTTCAGCTTTCCAAACGTCAGGTCCAGCTTCCGGAGCGGAAGCGAGTCGCCGGCGATCGCCACGTTTCCCGAGGCATAGTCGGAGCTGTAGCCCACGATGTAAGCCGTCTCCTCGGCCGGTACGCCGCACGCATAGTACGTGCCGATCGTGTCGGTGCGCACCTCGAACTGCCGGATCCCCGTGGTGCGATCCGCAGGACCCTTGTCCCAGGTGATCCGGATGCGCGCGCGCGCGATGCGCGTAGTGCCGTCCGATGCGCGCGCGGTCCCGAACACCACACCTTCGCGCCCGACCGGGCGCGGAATCCCCGGGCAGAGTCGTTCCCAGGCAACCGTGGCCGATGGCGTGGCAATCGTCACGCGTGGATTCAACTCCGGGCCGAGCACGGTGGTCAGGCTGCCGATCCCGGTACGGTCGAGGACGGCGTGGAACGCCGTGAGCCGCGTGATTTTCTCGTTTGCGATCGCGACGAACCGGCCGAGGTCATCCGTCGTGACGCTCTGGCCTGTGGGCTCGATCATGACGGTGGCCCCAGCCAAGGGGCGGCGGGACAGGCTGTCGAAGACGACCCCGCGGACGGTGTCGGGGAATGCGCGACCCATGGCGTGCGCGGCGCTCCCGGGGGGCAGCGCGCCGGCGGTAACGATGGCAACGGCAAAGGTCAGGGCTCGCATGGGACTCATGGGCAGGTCGCTCGGCATGTCAGGCGCGGAAGGCGGTGGACCGGGGCGCGAGGCGGCGACGGAAGTGGCTCGTAATGGCTAGGGACGGAATCGAACCGCCGACACGCGGATTTTCAGGCAGGCCGGGGCAGTTTTTATCCGTTGCCGTGGATGCTCACAAGTTATTGATACGTCACCTGTTGAACTAGGTTCGCGTTCCATGGCGCTAAGGGTGTTCTGCCCGATTTCGGACAGTTTGGGGCTTTTCGGGGGCGCGAATTAGCGATCGGTTCTCGATCTTAGCATCGACACCGCACCTGCCGAGGGCCCCATGAGCCGTGGACGTAAGAACCAGCTGACCGGCCAGATCGCTGAGCACCTTGTTGTCGCCGAGTTGGGGCGCATGGGACTCCCGGCAACCGGATTCTCTGGAAACATCCCCACGTTTGATGTGCTTGCTACTGACGAGTACTGTCGCACTGTGCCGATCCAAGTGAAGGCGAGCACCGCAGACAACTGGCCAAGTGACGCGCGACAGTGGATGGATATCGGGCTTGACGAAGCCACGTCACGGCAAGAAATGAAAGGACCAAGCCAGCTGGGAACGCCAGACCTCATCTACGTGTGTGTGGCAATCGCGCCGCAGGGCGGTGAACAACGAGATCGCTTCTTCGTCCTGACAATGCGTGAGCTTCAACACCTCTGTATCGCAGGGTACTCGGATTGGATGCAGCCGAAGAACTGGCGACGACCGCGCAATCCTGCGTCGTTCGACTGCCGATACAGCATCGATCAGCTCCTTCCATTCGAGAACCGCTGGAGCCTTATTCGCGAGCGCTTTGAGTCGAGTGCTCCAAATCCCGCCTTGGCTTAGGCGCAGTAACCGAAAACTCGTGGTGCTCCAATACGGAACGGCAGAAGAAGAGAAACTCGTCCAACCCGAGATCACTCTTCGCGTCATTGGTGCGCCAGCCACAAATGCGGAAGTCGGCTGCTCCCAGGCCGTCGCCAACATGATCTACGGTTGGGAGCATAGCGAAGGATTTCTTGTATCTTCGCCCCCCCCCCGCCTTGCGATTCGATGTGGTTCCATTTGCTAAGCAGCGCCCAGTCCAGCGCTTCACCGGTGTAACAGTCCCGCCCGTTTGACTTCTGCACTGCCGCATGAATCGCGATCCGGTACGCCTCGCCAATTGCCTCCACATTTCCGCGCCTACGATCCCTACCTACATGCGCGTCTGCGCGACGGCGCAGCCACCGCTCGTAGGCCGGTTGCTCAACCTTTCCCGATAGAAACGCCGGTAGGTCATACCTTTTCGGCATCGGTCGCCTAGCTGGCAGTTTTGCGTCCTTTCTTTTGTCCACCTACTTGAAAGTCGCAAGATCGTTTCGGGTCACGCGCTCGGTAGACAACCCGAATTGCGCTATGACCAGCGTCGAACGGCAACGCGGATTCATATCCGCGACGTAGCGTGGACTTGTCGTGTGAGTTTGTAAAATCCACGAGAAGGAGAAACCGCCGCCGCGCTTGGGTGAACGGTACGGCCGCAAGCTTTTTCAGTTCTGCCTTGTTGTGTGAGGCGTAGAGGCGAACCGCACCGTGATTTCCGGCGAAAGACTGAGCCTCGTGGTGATGATCTCTGAGCACGCGAGGTGCAACAGCGAGTTCAATCGCCGCGGGATTCTTGCCCCCAACCCAGAAATCGATTGATCCCTCTAACACGCGATGCTCCGCTTTGGCGGTAGGGACGCGTCCGCGAAGGTATGTCATCACGAGCGGGTAGAAGTCCATCTCCGTCCTGAAGTCATGCGGATATTCATCTGCGACGGCCATGAGCGTGTCGCCAAGGTCTCGAATGTCCTCGATTCGCACCGTGAGGTGTGCCGCAACCTTCTTGGGCATGCTGGCTCCAGTGGAGTGAGCCTCTACCGGCGTCCTTGGTAGCCGCTCACTGGCGATTCTATTTCGCCTTACTCCTGTGCTTGGCTGCCCATTGCTTGACGAGGTCGGGCAGCCGCTCTACCACCTCACTCCCGAACAGCACCTCGCCCACGTAGCCCATGTTCAGCATGTCGATCATTCGGCAGAGGTACGATCGTCCCGATCCCCACCATGTGAAGTGCGAGTCCACAATGAGCACATACTCGCACTCCATGCCGGTTTCGAGTCGAAGCTCCTCAAGCAACAAGCCAAGCGGCGTCGGGCCCTTCTCGTCCATCAAGTGCGTTGTTCCTAGCCCAACGTCCGCCATCGCCGCCGCCGAGGCCTACACGAACAACGCCAACGGCCAGCCCCTGCCCGACCGTCCCCAACTGGTAGCCGTCCCCGCCGTGACGGCCCTTCCGCAGGCGCCATCGCGAAAGCCGTTCCTCAACCGCCTCGGATTCGGCGACTCGCGCGGCCAGATCGATGAACTGACGCGGCGTGCGTCGGAGCTCGCGCAGAGCTTCCGCTCGGTGAGCGACACGCTGACCCGCAATCTCGAGCGGCTCGCGAACACGCCGTCCATCATGCCGACGACCGGGTGGCTCTCCAGCCATTTCTCGCAGAGCCGGCTGCACCCGATCCTGCACGAGAACCGGCCGCACGAGGGCATCGACGTGAGCGCGCCGCGCAACGCGCCGATCATCGCCCCGGCGAGCGGGCGCGTCCGCGCGGTGGGCTGGGTGGGCGGCTACGGCAACTCATTCGAGATCGATCACGGCAACGGCATCGTGACGCGCTACGCGCACTGCACACGGATCATTGTCCGCGAGGGCCAGAACGTTTCGCGCGGCCAGTTGATCGCCACCGTGGGCAACACCGGCCTCTCCATTGGCCCGCACCTGCACTATGAAGTGCACATCAACGGGAAGCCGGTGGACCCGCTGCGGTATGTGCTGCCGAAGAAGCTGGCGGAACAACACTGAGCAGAAGACGGAGGACGGAAGGGAGAACGTAGTCCTGAACGAAGAAGGCAGAAGACAGAAGGGCGGACCGAACTCTCGGCCCGCCCTTCTGTCATCTACCCTCTGCCTTCCCAGCTGCCTTCCACCATCTACCGTCTACCTTCCGCGACTTACGGAGGCGTCGGCGAACTCGGCGTCGCCCCACCCCACGTGTACAGCGCCTGGCCAAACACGCCGAGTTCCTTCGCGGGCACCGGCAGCTCGCGCGGCGTTCCGGGGAGCAGCCCGTCAACGCGACGGCGGTTGTAGTACGGAATTGGCCCAAGGCCAGCCAACTCGACTTCCTGCTCGTACTGCAGCCTGGTCGTCAGGAGCGTGGCGCCGTCACCGGCCGCAGCGGCCGAGAGTCCGCCACGCGTGACACGCGTCTTGTTGATGAGCGTCGCGGCCGTCCCGAGGCTGCCGTTGCTGCGAATGAGCGCCTCGGCCCAGATGAGGTCGTTCACCGTGGCATTGATCAGCGCGGCCGGCCCGTATGCGTAGTAGATGCCGCTCGGGTCCTGAGTGCCCGTCAGGTCGTACCGGATATGGGCGATGTTCGACTGATGGTAGCTGCCACGCGCGTTATTGAAGATCGCCTGCGAGCTCCAGGCGAAGTCGGTGCCGGCATTCGCCGTCTTGGGCAAGTTACCGAAGCCGCTCACCATGCCGGCGTTGCCGAACGAGCCGTCACCGAGGCGCCGGTCCGCGGAGTTCGGGCGCGGATTGCCGCCTGTCGGATACGGGTGCCGCTGCGTGACCGGGTCGAGCATGTTGGCCACGCGCGTGCTCAGGCGGCCGGTGTCCATTGAGTTCATCCACGAGAGCTGCTCCGGGCACCACGCCGTGCAACCGTCGCCCACGAAGCTGAAGTTGAACGCGGTGCCCGACGAGATACCCTGCGAGGCGTACGTTACGACGCGGTTCCAGTCCACCGCCGCCGCCTCCGCGGCGTTGCGGGGCCAGTAGGCGAGCGTCATCGCCGCAAGCGTGTTGGCCAGCTGCTTGACCTGCACGTTGCTGAGCGTCGGGCCGTTGAGCCAGTTCGCAGGCGTCTGGAACGTGTTCGCCCCGGCGAGGGCGATGACGGCGTCGAGCTTTTTCAGCACGTCGTCGCGCATCAGCTTGCGGTTCGAGTACTGCAGCGCCGCGATGTCAATCGTCTCGTCAACGATGTAGCCCTTGTCGTACAGCAGGGCGACCTGCATCAGCGACATCGCCTGCGCCAGGCCAGCAACCGTCTCGAGGCGCTTCGTGTTCGCGCTGTTCGACAGTTCGACGTGGTTGTTGCGGATCGCGCTCAGCACGTCCGTCGCCGACGAAATCGCCGAGTAGTACGCGGTCCACGGCGCTTCCACCGACGTGCGTCCGGCCGCGGCGGGATTGTTCTGCCACGACCGCGAGTTGCGCGTTCCGTCCGCGTCGATGGACGAGTAGAAGTTCATGTTGAAGTTGTTCCACGAGGCGCTGTAACTCTGCGCCTGCGTGTTGAACACGCAGTTGCCCTCGCAGGCAGACCACGCATTCACCCACGTGCGCAGCGTGCCGGCACCGACGGCCTCGAGGGCCGCCGGGTCCGACAGGGCGCGCTGGGCGTCCGGCGCATTCGGGTTCGGCACGTCGAGGTTGCCGCAGCCGAAAACGGCGGCTGAGATGCTGAGGGCTGAGAGCTGCGCGAGGCGCTTGATCATCGATTGGGTTCTCATGGTCGCGTCTCCTAGTAGCCGAGCTCGAAGACAAACGTCACCGTGCGGTACTGCGGATACGTGAAGTAGTCCACGCGGTAGGCGAACGGGTTGCCGCCGCCCGGGCCCGAAACGTCCGGGTCATACCCCGTGTAGTTGGATCCCGTCCAGAGGTTGCGGCCGATGACGCCGATCCGCGCCGTCGAGAAGTCGGCGATGCGCAGCGACTGCGTGAGGCTCTTCGGCAGCGCGTAGTAGACCGACAGCTCGCGCAGCTTCATGTAACCGCCGTCTTCGACGAAATACTCGCTGGCGTCGAAGTTGTTGTAGAACGTCTGGTAGTACGGCGCCGGCTTGCGCTCGGCGGCCGCCTTCCTGCGCTGGTCGTACACCGCGTCGCGCTCTTCATTGAACGGCCACTGGCGCGTGTAGTTGTAGACATGCCCGCCCTTGTTCCACTGCAGCACGGCCGACGCCGCCAGGCCCTTCCACTGGATACTGGAGCTCGTGGACAGCGTGAAGTCGGGATTCACGTCGCCGATGTTGAACAGCGTGCCCGTCGCGTCGCGGAACTTGAGCGGCTTCTCGTTCACGGTGCGGTACGCGCTCTTCAGCACGTAGTAACCTTCCTCGTTCACCGTGTAGTCGGCGGCCGTCGTGGACCCGAGCCCGCCCGCCGCGATTGTCGTGGCGAGCTGCTCCGCCGTGCGGATCCACCTCGAGCCGTAGATCACGCCGAACGGTTCGCCCTTCGCGATGCGGAAGATGCGGGTGCCGCCGTCGCCGCCCCCGTTGACCCCGTTCGGTCCCACGAGGAACGGCGCCACGGTCAGCTCGCTGATCTTCTGCCGCGTACGGTCCGCAGCAATGTTGACGCGCCAGAAGAGGTCGCGGCGCGAGAAGAGCACCGCGCCGACCGACAACTCGTGCGTCTGCCCGGCAAGCGTGCCGGCGTTCGTCCATCGGTTCTGGTACCCCGACGCCGACGACACCGGCACGTTCAGGATCTGGTCCGACGTCTTCTTGTCGGAGTAGCTGTATTCAACGGAAAAGTCGCGCAGGAAGTTGATATTGAACCCGACCTCTGTCTCCTTCGAGAAGGCCGGCTTCAGGTTCGGGTTGCCGAGCGTCACTTTCTGCGGGCTTCCCGCCACGATCGCAAAGAGTTCGTACTGCGCATCCCAGGGCGGCCGGAGGCCGGCCGTTCCGTACGATGCGCGGAGCTTGAACTCGTCCACGCCGGGGAACTTGAAGTCCTCCGAGACGCGGTAGGCGACAGACGCGCGATGGTACGTCGCGCCGCGCTGCGAGGATCCGAACAGCGAGGACTCGTCGCGCCGGATCAGGCCGTCCACCACCAGCTTGTCCCACATGTCGAACGTCGAGACGATGAACGAGTTGCGGGTCCGTGTCGTCTGCGAGAGTGAGCCGGGCCGCACCGGGTGATCGGGATCAACGGCGGCCGCCGCGAACTCCGTCACCTTCGGCACCGTCAGCTGCGACACCGACACCGACGTCTGCTCGTCCTGCTGGTCTTCGTACACGTAGGCGATTTTCGTCGTGTTGTTGATGAACCGCCACGAGCGCGTCGCCGTCAGCGTCGCGCCGGTGTTGAAGGCGTGCTGCTGCGTGTTCGTGCGCGCGAGGAACCCGGTTCCAGCTGCGCCTGACGAGTTCAGGTACCCGATCGGCGTGAAGCTCTTCGCCGTGGCGCCCGACTGGTCATAGTTGAAGTTGCCTTCCGCCGTGAGCCACGTAACCGGTCGGTAACGCGCCTTGACCGTGCCCGAGAACCGGTCGCGGTTGTTCGTGAGGTCGTTGTTTGCCAAGCCGTAGAGCGGGTTCACCACGTTGCCCGACGCCGGAGGCTGCTTGATCACGGCGTTGTACGGCGAGCCATCCTTGTTCAGCGCGTTGATGTCGATGTTCGGCTCGAGGAACCGCATGCCGAACAGCACTGACCCACCCTCCGCCGTCTGGTCAGCGGCCGATCGGCCGTAGAACGCGCCCGACGAAAAGTCCACCTTGTCGTTGAGCACGTGGTCCACGTTCACGCGGAAGTTCTGCCGCGAATAGCCGTTGAGGATCGCGAGGACGCCGGTTTCCTTCTGGTTCTCGAACGAAACGCTGAAGTTCGTCGGCCCGCGGCGCTCACCGATCGAGAGGTAGTTCGTGAGGTAGAGGCTCTTGTGAAAGACGTCGTTCATCTGGTCGTAATAGACCGGATACGCGTTGTCGGCGATGCGGTCGGCCTTCGGGATCCGGTTGCCGTTCGCGTCGAGCGCAAACGCGCCCGTCGACGTGACCTCGAACTCGTGCGCGTTGTTGCGCTCGAGGAACTTGGGCAGCCAGCTCGACCCGATTTCATTGCGCAGCGTCACCATACGCTGCCCCTCGGCCAGGTTCGCCCCGCGCCGCGTGAAGATCTGGATCACGCCGTTCGCCGCGTCGGACCCATACAGCGAGCTTGCCGCGGCACCCTTGATCACCTCGACCCGCTCCACGTCCTGCGTGTTCACGTCGGCCAGGCCGAGTCGCGTGATCGTGCCGTCCACGATCACCAGCGGGTCCTGCCGGCCCGTGAGCGACGTGGCGGCGCGCAGGCGAATCGACGGTTCCGAACCCGGCTGCGCCGACGCACCCACCGTCACCGCGGCGCCGGCCACCTTGCCGGCGAGCGACGCGAGTGGCGTCGTTGCCGGCGTGTTCTTGAGTTGCTCGGCGTCCACGACGCCGACGGCGAACGCAACCTTGCGGGTCGACGTCGCATCCGACACACCGGTCACGACCACCGACTCAAGATTCAGCACGTCTTTCTCGAGATCGAAGTCCTTTTCAGTGCGCCCTGCGGCGAGCGTGATCGGCAGAACCATCGGCTTGTAGCCGATGAACCGTGCCATCACGTTGACTGTGCGGCCGTTCCGGCCGCCGACGTCCACCGTGAAGGTGTAGCGACCGTCCACCGAAGTGACGGAGCCGACGCCAAACTCGCCGATTCCGACCGTGGCGCCGCCAACTGGCTGGCCACTCGATGTGACTTTTCCGGTGAACACCGCGCTCTGCGCGATGACCGGCTGCGCACAGAGCGCAACGGCGATGGTTGCCGCGATGGCAAAAACAACGTGCCGTGCGCGAACGCTGACGCGAACCATAGGTGCCGGACCTCTCTCTAGGGTGAGGGTGGGGTAGGACGAGCCGACCCGGCCAACGGGCCGAACGCGATTACGTCATCCGAATTTCGCCCGGGTATGTATGCCAGAAGATGTGACCCGCCTTGGGTCTGCGCAACCGATGCAGTCCATCCTATCAACCCGCCGTTAATGTGGGCGTTACCGCCGGACTCGAGCGCCCTATATTCGCTGCCATGCCCTTCTCCGCGTGGCTCCGGATTGGCGCGCCACTGGCCTTCGCTGGCCTCCTGGAGGCCCAGGGCACCGTTTCTGGGCGCATCATCGATAAGTCCACCCGAACACCCGTGCTGGGAGCCGAGGTGATGACGGCTGTGGACGGCCGAAAAGTGATCGCCGACTCCGCAGGGCGTTTCAGCTTATCAGGCGTTCCCGATGGCGCCGTCCGTCTTGTCATTCGGGCTCAGGGATTCTCTGTATCGACCTTCGATGTGACGATGAAGCCGGGAGCGACCCTCGAGCCGATCATCCAGCTTGATTCGACGGCGACGGGGCGCAGTGAAGCCCAGCCCCTTCCCGGTGTGGAAGTCACGACGCCCGCCTCGCGGGGGCCACGGTTCGTCGATTTCGAGCGCCGGCAAAGAACCGGACGCGGCCAGTACCTCACCAAGGAACAGATCTCCCGGATGGGGATGAACTCCCTTGGCGAGACCCTTCGCACCCTGCGCGGAGTGGAGGTCGACTGCGGTGGAGGCGCGGGGTGTTTCGTGCATATGGCGCGCGCGCCGATGCGCTGCCTCCCGGAATGGATCGTCGACGAACGCCTCGACAACTTTTTCGGCCCGCGTACGCCCCTGCAGGACATCGAGGCGATCGAGGTCTACTCAGGCCCGTCCGACGTGCCCGGCGAGTTTGCCGGCCGCAATGCCGGCTGCGGCGTAATCGTTATCTGGACGAAGTCAGGGCCGCCCCGCCGGCGGCCCTGACCGTCAACTCGCGCGCGCCCCGCGCGATCGGCACGGTCTCCACTCGGCCACCTGGCCAGCGCACCCACACACCCGTGGCATCCGCCGGCAGCGCAAGCACCGTCGTCGGAGCATCGCTCGACCAATAACCGCCGCCTGCGTGCAGCTCCCGAACCGGTCCCAGCTTTTCTCCCCGCGCCACGCGGAGCTGGGCGCCGCCGCCAAGCGGGTTCCACGATCCGCCGTCGGCCCTGACACGGATTCCCGGCGCAGCGCCGACGTTGTGCCATAGTGTCGTCGGTCCGCCGTTCTGGGCCACAACCAGGTCGGGTCTACCGTCACCGTCGTAGTCCGCCGTCGCGGCGCCGCGCCCGTCTCCCGGAACCCGGATCCCGGAACTGGGCACTGGCACTGCCCTGAACCCACCCTTCCCATCCCCCAGCAGAAGCTGCCCGAGTCCGGCATCGAACCGGGGCAACCCGATTTCTGTCGCGGTGAAGTTCTGGGAGAGAAACAGGTCTTCGTTGCCATCACCGTCGAAATCGGCGACCACCGGTGCGAACGCGGGCGCCACCTGTGCTGCGGCGGGCAGCGGATGCCACTCGAACGCGACGCCGCGATTGAGCAGGATGCCGTTGTCATAGGTGGTCGCGCCAACGGTCATCGCGCTGCGTGCCGCGTCGCCGAGCACCTGGGCCGCCGTAGAGCCCGAAAACTGCGCATACGTGGAGATGCGCTCCCGCACGAACGGCACTGCGACGCCGAGACGCGAGAACGACTCCAGCGGAACCAGCTGGCGTGACGACGGATCCCGCTGCACGGGCAGCAGACCGAGCGAATTGCCCGGGAACCGACCGACCATCAGTTCGTGCGGCTGTGCATCGGAGGCGTGCCACGACGTGTTGCGTCCCCAGCTGGTCACAGCGATGTCGAGCAGGCCGTCGCCGTCGAAATCACCGGTCGTGAGCCCGTTCCACCGGCTCGTGCGGCCCGACAGCCCAAGGTCGCGCGTCAGGTCGCGCAGTGTGCCGCGAAAGTTCTGGAAGATCCGCACCGGACCGTACTCGCTCGCCACGATCAGGTCGGCCCAGCCGTCGCCATTGAGGTCGGACCAGATGGCCGCCGCCGCCAGTCCAAGTCCGCGCAGTGCGGCGGTGTTGGCCGTGTCTCGCGCCCAGCCCCCGTCTGGCGTGCGCAGGAAGATCAGAGACTCGCCGGGCAGGGGCCACGCGCCCGGCACGACCCGCGCCCCGACGAAGAGGTCCGGGATGCCGTCGCCATTGAGGTCGCCGAGCGCGAGGGTACCAACGCTGGAGGGCAGGCCCGAGGCGAGAGGCGAGGGGCGAGCGTCGGAAGGCGAGAGGCGTGAGGCGAAAGACCACTCCAACACCGGAGCGACCTTCGGCGCGTCGTCGGGCCGCTCGATCTCGTAGTTCGACTGCCCGATCAGCAGCGAGATTCCGCCCTTTCCGTCGCTGACGGGCACGAGTGCCGTCTGGTCCCACGGGGCTCGTTGCGCCGGAGCGCGGTTCGTGAAGCGACCGCCTTCGTTTCGGAGCAGCGCCAGCGATCCGCCCTTCCCCGTCGGGACCGCGAGGTCATCCTTGCCGTCGCCGTCAACGTCCACCCACGCGACGCCCGGGCCGAGTTGGCTGAACTTGTTCGGCAGGAGCGGCTGGCGGCGATAGTCGTCGTACGATGAGTCGACGTGCGTGTGGCCGCCCAGGAGGCGAGTGGCATCTTCGAACAGCGGGTGCGGAGTTGGCGGCGCGCGGTTTGCGGTGGGCAGTCGCGGCACCGGCTCGTTGATCTCGTACAGGCGATTCGGCGCGGCCGTGACCGAATCTCTTCCGCCATCCCGCCACCGAACCTCGATCTTCGGAGTGGAATCCGCGCCCGCCGCGAAGGACAGCAGCGACTCGCTCCCCGAGAGGTACATCCCGCCGGCCGTCACCTCGCGCGACTGCACCGGCAACCCCTTCGCGCGCACGGTCACCACCGCGCCAACGGCCGCGCTGTTGCTTCCCTTTCCCCGCAGCTTGACTGCGATCCGCGATCCTCGCGCTTCGTTCTTGTAGACCGCCGGCGGCGCATCAAGCCGCGTGGTGATGACGTCGAGGTCCCCGTCGCCGTCCAGGTCCGCGAGCGCGATGCCGTTCGAAATCGCGGAGTCCACGCCGAAGCGCCACGTGGCCACCTGATCGGTAAACGTCAGGTCACCGGCGTTCCGGTACGCAACGTTGCGCGCGTTGAGCCGCGGAAACTCCCCCTGCTCGCGGTTCCACGCGACGCGGGGAAAACTGTTCCGGATCCGCTCGAACGTGTCGGCGTCGCGCACGTCCCAGCGGTGGCCCGCGGCCACGAGGAGGTCTTCGTATCCGTCGAGATCGACGTCCACGAAGGCTGAGCCCCACGTCCAGTCGCTCGCCGCAACGCCCGCCTGGTCCGCGACCTGCGCGAACGTTCCATCGCCGCGGGCGACCTGCAGCGTGTTCCGCATCCACTGCTCGCGCGCGGAGTCGAGCCCCACGCGCTTCGGCAACGGCGTGTGCGTGGGGATCTGCCGCTGGCGCTGCTTGAGCGTGCGGCCGAGCATGTCAGCCGTGAAGAAATCAACGAAGCCGTCGCGGTTCACGTCGGCGAAATCCACCGACATGCACGTGTTGCTCGTCTGCCGCAGCGCCAGCCGCGGCAACAGCTGGAAGTTCCCTTTCCCGTCGTTGACCCAAACCTGGTCGGGGTCCTCGAAGTCATTGCAGACGTAGAGGTCTGGCGCGCCGTCGCCGGTGAAGTCGTAGAAGCGCGCGGCGAGCGTGAAGAAGTCGGGCTCAATCGCGAGTGGCCTGCCGTTCTCGTCCCGGAACCGGGCACCGGAAACTGGGCTCTTCTTGAAGTGCCCCTTCCCATCATTGAGATAGAACAAGTCCCGTTCCGCGCGCTGCGAGCGCACGATGCCACCGAGGTCGGGGCGGTCCTCGATACGGTACTCGTTCTGCCAAGCAGGCAACACGACGTACTTCCCGCCAATCTTTTTCACGACCTGCTCGAACGACCGTTGCTGCGGGGGAATCGCGTCGAGCGCATTGCGCGTCTTGTATGTCGCCGCGTAGAGGTCCAGGTCGCCGTCGGCGTCCACGTCCGCGAGCGCCATCGTCGTAACGGCGAATCCGGAGTCCAGTCCCGCCAGGGATCCGGCGTCCGTGAACTGGCCGCGGCCGCCATTCAGCCAGAGCTTGAGCGGCCCGCCAAGGGTACCGACGAGCAGGTCGAGGTCGCCGTCGCCATCGATGTCGGCAAACGTTGCGCCCGTCGTGGCCAGGCCTTTCGTCTCGATGCCGCTCGCAGCCGTGACGTCGGTGAAGCGGAACGCCCCGTTGTTGTGATACAGCGCGGCGGGCCGTTCCACGGACGCGAGGAAGGCGTCGGCGAGCCCGTCGCCGTCGATGTCTCCGAGCGCCACGCCGGCGCCGATGATCAGGTTGCGGTTGCCAAGGGCGTGCTCATCGTCCACCACATTCGCGTGCGTGATGCCCGTGACGGTCGTGTCGAGCTGCGTGAATCCATCGGACGCTCGCCGATTCACGTCGAGTGCGCGCCAACGGCCCCACGATTCCTGATGCCACGAGGTGTCCACAGGTGGCGGCGCCGAGCAGGCCCCGAAAAGCATGCCCGCCACCAGCAGGGTGCCGGTCCGCGAAGTCATCCAGGCCGTTTCCGCTCTGATCGCGTCAGCCATCGATAGGGCCGAGACCCCGGCTCAGCGCGCCAGCCGTTCAAGCACCCGCGACGCCACACACTCCCCCTGCACCATGCCGTCCTTCACGGCCGGGAAGTAGTGAATGCCGCCGTACACGCGCGAAATCGCCACTTCATCGCGGGCGGCGGTGAACGATGCAAAGGCGCGTGGCGCGTGGCCGATGTCCACCTGCGTGGAGTCCACAAACGGAATCGTGTCGCCGAGGATCGTGCCGAGCACCTTTGCGGCGGCGGCGGAGAGCGTGGAGTGGCCCGAGGGGTACTCGGGAAACGGCGGCGTGGCGAACAGCGTTACCCACTTCGGGTCGAACACGCGATTCACATACGTCACCGGACGCACCACGTTCGAGCGGTATTTCTCCTTCCACGTGCTGATGAAGGCGTCGTGGATCGCGATGGACGTGAGCGCAAACACCTCAGCCGCCTGGGGCGCGCTGAGCCCGCGCTTCGCGATCATCTGGTTCACCACGCTGATCCAGTGGAACCCCGGCGTGCCTGTGGCCACCGGGTTGTCGGCCCAGAAGAGCGCGATCTGTTTCTTCTCCGGCGTCAGCGCGGACGCGCTGTCGAGGAATTCGCGGCCCTGTTTCCAGAACGGCGATCCCGGCTGCTCCGAATACGGCACCGGCGGCGGCGGCGCGCACTCGTCGGCATTCGTCAGCGTCATCGGACGCAACAGGCCCCAGTACGGCTCGGTCGGGCGCACCGGGTCGAACGCGGGAAGGGTCGTGGGCCTGGCTTCCTTGGGACGGTTGGTGAACACCCACTTCTCCGATGCTCGCTCGAGTTCCATGCGGAGCCCCGAGTTGGCCGGCGCCACCATGTCGCTCTGTGCCGACAGGACCTGCGGCACGTACTGGTCGGTCGTGGCCGTATTGATCCAGTTGCCGCGCCCGGGCTTCGGCGCCCACGGGCGGCCGCGCGTCGCGAAGAAACTGTCGGTCGCCGCCCAGCCGAGGATCGTCTTCGCGATCGCCTGACCCCGCTCGAGGCCCCAGTCGCGCCGGGGCTTTGAGACCCCGGCCTGCGAGCGCCCATCGATCTGCGCCTTCGCGAGCGAGTCGATCGTCCGGCGTGTGCTCGCGAACCCGTCACGAAACAGCGAGTCGAGGACGATGCGCTCCGCTTCCGCCGCGGCGATCGCGCCATCGGGATTCGAGTGGTCGGGAGCCGCGGGGAGCGGGCCGTACCCGTTGAGCTTCCCCGCCATCGACGCCAGTCCCGACGATGGATCCGACGCATACCCCTCGTACAGCGCCAGGGAACCGTACGCCGAAATCCGCGCGGCCACCGGAGGGCCGATGCGCTCGCTGCGCGCGAAGGCGAGCGACGTGCGCAGCCATTGCGCCACGAGCTGCGGGTCGGCAGGCGGCGCGTCACCGCCGCACGAGGCGAGCGTGGCGCCCGCCACGGCCACGAGGCCGAGCCGTGCCGCGCGCGTCACGGGGACTTCTTCGGCGTGGTCAGGTCCACCTTCGGGGCCTTTGCCGCCTCCGCGCTCTCGAGCTGGAAGTAGTCCCGTGCCTTCATCCCCATCACTTTCGCCGTCAACACCTGCGGGAACCTGCGGATGTACTCGTTGTACTCGTTCACGATCGTGTTGTAGTCGGTGCGCGCCGTGGCCACGCGGTTCTCCGACCCTGCAAGTTCGTCGCTCAGCCCGCGGAAGCTCTCCATCGAACGCAACTGCGGGTAGTTCTCCTGGATCACCAGCAGCCGCGACAGCGCGCCGTTGAGCTGGTTCGCCGCACTCGCCATCTCGTTCAGGCTGCCGTCGGGCTTTGCCGCTCCGGCGAGGCGCGCGCGCGCATCGGCGATCGCCGTGAACACGTCACTCTCCTGCTTCGCCACGCCGCGCACCACCTCGACGTAGTTGGGAATCAGGTCCGCGCGGCGCTGGAGCTGCACCGCGATGTTCTGCTTCGCCTTGTTCACGTTCTCGTCAAGCGTCTGGATGCGATTGTAGCCGCACCCCGTGAGGCCGGCGGTGAGGGCGAGAACGGCGGCCCACGCGTGCCGGTGTTTCGAACCACGAACGTTGCGCATCGTGTCCTTCGTCCGTTGCGAGAGTGGAAAGCTGAACCTGAACGTTAGCGCATCCGAGTCCGGTCACGCCCGAGGCGCGCCAGCGGGCGCGTCCGGCAGCGCGTCAACAAATGCCAGCATCCGCGTGAGTCCTGCGTGGAATCCGTCGAGCGTGGCGCCGAGATCGCTCGCGGAGCGTTTTGCAGCGGCGCGCCGAAGCAACGGGAAAACCGAAGGAAGAGGTGCTTCCGCAGGTTGTGGAGGAGGTGTCGGAGAGTCGCTGGAAGGTGACCTTCTCGGCGATTCCTGAGGGGCCGTTCTATCGCCCTGTACGGCTCGGAGAGCAGAAGCGGTTGACCATCAACATCGAGCACCCGTTCTACGAGAAGGTCTATGACCCTGCGACTGAGCCTGTTCGGGCAGCCCTTGAAGTACTGCTCTTTGTGCTTGCCGAGCGTGAGCTGGAGGTGAAGAACGACGCCGAAACCTTCTATCGCGCGGAGCGGCAGCGGTGGTCTGAGCGACTGCGGCATGCGCTCGACACGCTTGTCCCCGGCGAGGCCCTAGAGGACGTACGGGACGCCGTTGCTGCTGCTGCTCGAATCGACTCTGATCCGGTGATGACTGTCTAGGGTCGCAGGCATTCTCGGAGTCTGGGGCTGTTTTGGGGCCCTTCGCGCAAACGGCCACCCGAATGCTGGGTGGCCGTTCTGCGTTCAAGTTCCTTCTAATCCAATAGGTTGTGCGAAGTGGCTAGGGACGGAATCGAACCGCCGACACGCGGATTTTCAGTCCGCTGCTCTACCAACTGAGCTACCTAGCCGAAAGCGAGACCCAATCTACCCCACCCCCATGGCCCGGGCCAACCCCGGGCCCCAAATAGTTGTGACATAGGACACCCGGTATTCTTCAATTACCTGTGAAACAGCTCCGAGTTGCGTTCCAGCAGGAACTCAGTGCCTTCGGCGAGGAAGCCGCACTCCAGCTCTGGAGCGGCGACGCCGACCTGATCCCCTGCCGGGATTTTGCCGATATCGCCGCTGCGGTAGCCTCGGGAACGGCCGATCGGGGTGTCCTGCCTGTCGAGCATACGATCCTGGGGTCCAACCAGCCGGCCCACGACGCCATAGATGCGGCCCCCGAGGTCGTCGCGGTTGCTGAAACCGTGGTCCCGTCCCATCTCTGCCTGCTCGGCCCCGCCAACGGCACCCTGAACGAGGTCGCCGACGTCTTCTGCCACCCGGTGGCCTATTCGCAGTGCATGAAGTTCTTCCGTGCGAACCCACGCATCACGGTGAACTCGGTGCTCGATTCGGGGGCGTCGGTGGTGGATGTCGAAAACCTTGCGGACCCGCAGTTTGCCGTGGTTGCGAGCCGCCTCGCGCTCCTTTCGCGCAAGCTCACGGTCGTCGCCGAGAACATCCAGGACCGCCCGGACGCGCAGACACGCTTTGTCGGGATCTCCGCGCAGCGTCAGGCACTTCCACCGGGAACGCCGGTCCGGACCACCCTGCTTGCCACCGTTGGCGATGTCCCGGGCGCGCTGCTCTACTCGCTCGCACCCCTCGCGAAACACGGCGTCAACTTGCGTCGCGTCGAAGGCAGGCCCACGGGTGCCCCGTGGAGTTATCGCTTCTTTGTTGAGTTCGATCACGACAGTGGCGACGCCGAAACCGAAACCGCGATCGCCGAGGTTACGGCGGCGGCCACGGACGTCCGCTGGTTCGGGACCTACCCGCGATGGAACGCGGGGCGCCGTGGCTCGATCGGCTGGCGATCGGGGTCGATCGATACCGTAAGGTAGGACGGTTACCGCCGAACGCGGTGCCGCGCCGTAATCACCGACTTGATCCCGCCGCGCACGTTGAAGTCGCCAACCACGGTCATGGACCGTGGCTTCACGGCCTTCACGAGGTCATCCAGGATCGTGTTCACCGCGCGTTCATAGAAGATGCCGTCGTTGCGGAAACTCCACAGGTAGAGTTTCAGCGCCTTTAACTCCAGGCATCGCTTCGCCGGCACGTAGCTGATCGTGATCGTCCCGAAATCCGGTGCTCCACCCTCGAGCGCTTCAAGTTCCTTCGCGTCCGATTCGATCCCACCCACGGGACACAGTGACGTGAACTCCGGGCAAGTCATCACGATCTCATAGTCGCGGCCGGGATACGGGTTCGCGAACGATTCCAGCAGTTTCGATTTCGGCATACGGGTGTGGTTGGGCGACTACTGGCCGCGCAATCGTCGGGAAAGTTCGTCGAGCAGGTTCCGCTCATCTGCTGACAAGCTACCGATCCCGTCCGAGGCAATCTTGTCGAGCATGCGGTTCAGGGCCTCGGCGTCGCTGCGAGGCGCGTGACGTACCTCGTTTCGCTCGGACTGCACACGAGCGGCTTCCTGCGCCACGGCGGCGTTGCTCTGCGCCACGACATCGTCGCCGCCCGGTTCGGCCTCTTCGTTGCCCTTGGTGCTCCCCTTCGGACGACGCGTCCGGTGCGGAACAGCACGCGGCGGCTCTTCCTCGTCCTCGTCCGGCACGGCCGCCACGCCCTCCCGCAACCGCGACAGGTTGATCGAGCGCGTGATCCTGAGGTATGCCCACGCGAACAGCATCGCGCCGAGGTGCCCGGCAAGCGATGACCATGCCGCCTGCGGGGCGGTGTCGCGAACCGTCAATGCGGCGAGCGTCACGCTCCCGACCACGCCGATCGCGAACGACGTAACCGTCACGCCGCCGACCTGGAGGATCGGGCCCCCGCCGGTCGCCATTACGTGCGCAACCAGGAATGCCATCGCCAGTCCCGCCATCCCGCCGAACGTCGCGCCGGTATCGGCGAACATCACGTGCGCCACAGTTCCGCCGAGGATCGCCACCATCCCGATCCGCACGCACTCCGCGGTGCCCCAAGCGCGCTCGATCTGTGCGGCAACGGTAAGGGCAACGGTCGCAACCAAACCGACCAGCCACGCGCTTCCCGGCACGAGCAGGTACGTGAGCGTGTTCCACCAGTGAGCGCTGTCGGTCCCGGGCGCGAAGCCAAGTGTGTCGCGCATCGCGGCAGGCGTGAACGCGACAACCTGCGCGAAATAGGCCGCGACGGCCGCGAATGCGATGGCACGCGTAAATGGCGCGGCGGCCGGGCCCGGCAGTTCGCCTGGGCCGGCCGCGCTCGCCACCGGCCCGTTATCCACTCCCACGTTACCGCAGCCCTGTTGGCGGCGGGATCCGCAGCGCAAGCCGGGTGTTCGCGTGTGAGGCCATGGCTTGCTCCAGCAAGGTCGCCCACTGGCGGTCCAGCGTGGCGCCTTCGGCCGGCGCCGTCACCGGATGCACGACGATTTCCGTCTGCTCGCTCACACCGCGGGCTTGTTCGATAATCCGAAGCACCTGTGCATCGGTCGTGTCGTCGCGCGGGGAGAGAACCAGGGCGTGAGATCGTCCCGCCTTCGCGGCAGCGCCAAGCGTACTGAGCGCGTGTGCCAGCATGGCATCCGGGCCGATGAAATCAATACTCACCTGCACCATCGCGAAGAATGACGCGATATCGGCGATCGCGTCCGGACGCTGGCCGTCCGTGTCAAGCATCACGGGAATCGCCGGCTTTGCCCCGTCGAGTGCGGCGCGCAGGAACGGGACGTTGGCCAGGGGATCCCGCCCGCCGATGGCGATCGAATGAAACCGCGACCGGCCCAGCTGTCGCTCGATTTCGCGGATCAACGCCGTGGCCGTGTACATCGTCGCCGTTTCGGCCTCGCCGGCGAACCGCACGAACAGTTGTCGGCGCCCGATCCACGCGCCCTGCGACTGAACGCCTGCCGGCACGCCGGCAAGGGCCGCTGCTGCGACTGGTGATCCGCCGGTCATCGTGAGGCTCCGGCTTTTCGCCGTTCGAGGGGAAGGAGGTGACGATCGGGTCGCTGCATGTGGACTCGCATGACGTCGCGCGCGGGGCGCTCAGGAAGACTGTTTCTGTGCGTGCTGCAGGACCGCAAGCTCGACGATCCGATCGCACAGGTCCGGAAAACTGATTCCCGCCGCCGCCGCCGCCTGGGGCACCAGGCTGAGCGACGTCATTCCCGGAAGTGTGTTCGCTTCCAGACAGTGGAATTCTCCCTTCACCGTCATACGGAAGTCAATGCGCGCGCACCCGGAGAGTTTGAGCGCCTTGTACGCCCGCAACGCGGCATCCTGCACCGCGGCGGTCTCCCGGTCGGTCAAGTCTGCCGGAAACACCTCTCGCGCCATCCCCGGCGTGTACTTGCACTCGTAGTCGTAGAGTTCCTTCTTGGGAATGATCTCGCCGACCGGCAGCACGAGCTCGCCCAGCACGGCGACCGTCAGCTCGCGTCCCGGGATGAACTGCTCGACCATCACCTCATCATCGTACTCCATCGCGTGGGCGATCGCCGGCGCCAGCTCCTCGCGGCGCTTCACAAGCGTCAGCCCGACAGTGGAACCCTCTTTCGACGGCTTCACGATCACGGGGAAACCGAACCTTCCCTGCACCATGTCGGCGAACGCCGGCATTCGCCACGGCGCCTCGGATCCCCCGGTCGAGCGACCGGCGCGCACCAGCTCCCAGTCTGGCGTCATGATGCCGGCGGCGCGAAACAGGTGCTTGGACAAGTCCTTGTCCATCGCCAGCGCGCTCGCGAGATGCCCGCTTCCGGTGTACGGCACGCCGGTGAGGTCAAGCAGCGCCTGGATCGTGCCGTCCTCGCCCTGCCCGCCGTGCAGCGCCAGGAAGACCACTTCCGTTCCGCCACTCGGCTGCAAGTCACGAACGACGGCGCCTAGCGGATTCCTGGACAGTTGCGCAAGCGCGGTGCGATCCGGCGGCAGCGTCCGCACGACACCGCCCGAGAGCATGGCCGCTTCTTCGGTCGTCGTCAGCGCACCGCGCGTCGTATCGGCGGCAACGACCGTGTGGCCACGCTCGCGCAATGCGCCGGCAACGCGAAGTCCCGTTGCCATCGAAACATCGCGCTCCGACGAGGTCCCGCCCATCAGCACCAGGATCCGCACGGTCAGCGCGTCATCAGGAATGCCAGCATATCCGAGCGCGTGACGATCCCGAGCACCGAGGTTCCGTCGCGCACCAACACCGCCGGGTTCGCCTTCGTGAGCGCCTTCACGATCGTCTCGACTGCTTGGGTCGCGTCAACCACCGGGAGTGCCGCACCCATGACATCGGAGACCGGCTTGTCGAGCACCTTCGCGTCTTCGAGCGCATCCGCGCTGAGCTCACTCTCGCTGACCGACCCGACACACGCCCCGTTGTCCATCACGGGCAGCTGCGACACGTCATGCACGGACATCAGCCGGAGCGCCTGCCGTACCGCGGCCGCCGGGGCAACGCTGATCACGCCGGCCGGCGCGCCGCCCGTCTTTCCGCCGAGGAGCTGCGCCAGGGAAGTGCGCGACTGGTCGAGCATCTGGTTCTCGCGCATCCATTCGTCGTTGTACAGTTTCGACAAGTACCGCTCGCCGGTATCGCACAGGAACGTCACCACGCAGGCATGCGGATCGTTTACCCGCCGCGCCACCGTGAGCGCAACGTGCGCGACGAGCCCTGACGAGCCCCCGGCACACAGGCCTTCCTCGCGCGTCAATCGTCGCGCCATCGCGAAGGACTCACGGTCCGTGACCGACTGGATCTCGTCAATCACGCTCATGTCGAGCGAGCCCGGGATCTTGTCCTGTCCGACACCTTCGACCTTGTACGGCACTCCCTCGATCTTGTTCGTCCCGCCGCTGCGCCAATACTCGGCGAGGATTGATCCCACCGGGTCCGCACAGATCACCTTGATCGCCGGGTTCTTCTTCTTCAGGTAGCGCCCGACACCGGTGATCGTGCCGCCGGTGCCCGCACCGGCCACCACATGCGTGATTTCACCATTTGTCTGGTCCCAGAGCTCGGGTCCCGTCAGCGCCTCGTGCGCCTCCGGATTTGCCTGGTTGTAGAACTGGTCGGCAAGGATCGCGTTCGGCGTCTCGTGCGCGATCCGCTTCGCCGTCATGCCGTAGCTGTCCGGGTGGTCGGGAGGAACGGCCGTCGGCGTAATGATGACTTCGGCGCCATACGCCTTCAGGAGACGAACCTTTTCCTGCGACATCTTGTCCGGCATCGTGAACACGCAGCGATAGCCCTTGATCGCTGCTGCAATCGCGAGCGCTACACCGGTATTGCCTCCGGTGCTCTCGACAATCGTCCCGCCCGGCTTCAGCGTGCCGTCGCGCTCGGCCTTCTCGATGATCGCGAGCCCGATCCGGTCTTTGATCGAGCCACCAGGGTTGCGCGTCTCGGCCTTGACCCAGACGGGCGTCACGATGCCGCGCGTCACGTGCGTCAGCCGGATGAGCGGCGTCCACCCGATGGTGTCGAGCACCGATTCGTACACGTGCCGGTCACGCGAGACCGCGGGCATGCCGTTGCTCCGAAGCTGGGGGTGGTTCGCCGGTGTTTGTCGAGCGCCCGAAATCTACCGGGCTTCGCCGGAGGACGATCCGCTCGCGCCGGCGCGGCTCTGGGCAGCCCGGGCGTCAGCTACCAATTCCGACAGGACCGCCAGCGCCTCGAGCGGTGTTGTTGCGTTTGGGTCAATGCCTCGCAATCGCTCGGCAATCCCCGAGAGATCCTCTCCAAAGAGCCCGAGCTGGTCCGCCACCGGCTCCGGCGGCGACTTCACGCGTCCAGGCACGACCGCAAGCTGCTCGCGCTCGAGCACGGTCAGCAGCGCCCGCGCACGCTTCAGTACCGCCGGCGGCAACCCCGCCAAGCGGCCGACTTCGATGCCATAGGAACGATCCGCCCCGCCGGGCCGGAGGGCGTGCAGGAAGCGAATCGTCCCGCTGTGCTCGGCGACGGCCACGTTGAAGTTCCGGACCGCCGGATGCTCGTCTGCGAGCTGTGTGAGCTCGTGGTAGTGCGTCGCGAACACGGTCTTGCATCCCACCCGCGCATGCAGGTGTTCGCTCACCGCCCACGCGATGCTGACGCCATCCCAGGTGCTCGTACCGCGTCCGATTTCGTCGAGCAGCACCAGGCTGCGGGCCGTTGCCGTGTTCAGGATCGCCGCCGTTTCCGACATCTCGACCATGAACGTGGATTGGCCGCGTACGAGGTTGTCGCTTGCGCCGACTCGCGTAAAGATCCGGTCCGCAATGCCGATCCGTGCGCGCTTCGCGGGTACAAAGCACCCCACCTGTGCCATCAGGACCTGGAGCCCGATCTGCCGGAGGATCGTGCTCTTGCCGGCCATGTTCGGGCCGGTGAGGATGATCATCCGTGCGTCCGGCGTGAGCTGCACATCGTTGGGGATGAACTGCTCGCGCGGCATCATGCGCTCCACGACAGGGTGCCTCCCGGCGACGATCTCGAGCTCCGCGCCCTCGTGGATTTCGGGACACACATACCCTTCGCGCGATGCCACATCGGCAAATGATGCCAGGACGTCTAGGTGCGCCACGTTGGCTGCGATCTGCTGCAGCCGGCGAATCTCGCCACCGACATCCCGACGCAGCGCCTCGAACGTCTCGCGCTCGATCGTCTCGATCCGTTCGGTCGCATGCAGCACCTTCTCCTCGAACTCCTTCAGCGCCGGCGTGACGTAGCGCTCCGCCCCGGTGAGCGTCTGGCGTCGCTGGTAATCCGCCGGCACCAGGTGCGAGTTCGCGTTGGTGATCTCGATGTAGTACCCGAACACGCGATTGTGCCCGACCTTCAGCGAAGCGATCCCGGTGCGCTCACGCTCGGCGTGCTGCAGCCCCGCGATCGAGTCCTTGCCGCCGGTGGCGATCGCATGCAACTCATCGAGTTCGGCGTGCACGCCAGGTGCGATGACCGGCCCTTCTCCGACGGTGACTGCCGGACGCTCGACCAGCGTCTTCTCGATCCGTGCAGCGCAGTCGGCTGCGTCGTCCCAGTCCCGCGCGATTCGCGTAAGCTCGCCGCGCGGCGCAATCACCTCGAGCGCCGCGCGCAGCGCCGGAAGCCGCTTCAGCGAATCGCCAAGCGCCCGTAGCTCACGGGGCGATGCGCGGTGCGCCGCGGTCTTGGCGCCGAGCCGCTCGATATCGCGCACGTCGTCGAGCGCGGACGCGAGCGCGGCGCGCGCGGTCGCCGACTCGTGCAGTGCCGCAACGGCCTGCAGGCGCGACTCGATCCGGTCCTTCGCCACCAGCGGCGCGACAAGCCACGAGCGCAGGAGGCGTGCGCCCATCGGTGTCTCGGTGCGATCGAGCACGCTGAGCAGTGTGCCTTCGGCACCACCGCCCCGAAGCGACTCCACTAATTCGAGGTTCCGGCGCGTCATCTCGTCGAGTGGCATGACATCGCCCGCTCGTTCGATCAGTGGTCGCGCGAGGTGCCCGACGCCCGCTGGCTGCAGTTCCTTCAAGTACCGAACCAGCGCGCCCCCGGCGCCCGCGATCGCGTCGTCACGCTCGCCGATTCCCAGTCCTTCCACGCCGAGCACTCCAAAGTGTTCGGCCAGGTCACGGCGCGAGCTGGCTGGCTCGAACTCCCACGCCGATCGCTCGGTGATGAGCGCTTCGGCCTGCCGCGCGATCCGCACCGCTTCGCCGTCCTCGGGAGCAACGACGACCTCTCGCGGTCCGATACGTGCCAGCGCCGCCGCCACTTCCGACATCGGCGCACTGATCAACCGGAACTCGCCGGTGGAGATGTCGGCCGCGGCGATGCCCAGGAGGCCGGCCTGCGTCCGAAGTGCCGCCACATATGTGCTCCGCGAGACATCAAGCAGGTCGTCGGCAAAGGCCGCGCCCGGTGTCACGGTCTCGATGACCGCACGCTTGACGATGCCCTTCGCGAGCTTCGGGTCCTCGACCTGCTCGCAGACGGCGACGCGGAATCCCTGCTGCACGAGACGCCGGATGTACTCCGGCGCCGCCTTTGCCGGCACGCCGGCGAGCGGAACCTCAGCCGCGCCGCCGTTGTTCCGCGACGTCAGTGTGATGTCGAGGGCGCGCGAAATCGTCTCGGCGTCGTCGTAGAACGTCTCGAAGAAGTCGCCCATCCGAAACAACAGGATTGCATTCTTGTGGCGCGCCTTGATCTCGTGGTACTGCTGCATGAGCGGCGTCTGCGCACTCATGGACGCTCTGCCTCGACGATGATCGCCTGATTGCCCTCAGCCTTGAGCTTTCCGGCAAGGGCGACAGCGTCCGCCCGCGTCGCAAATCGCCCGATTCGCACGCGGAATGGCCGGTCGGTTGTGACGCGTGCGTCATGGCCGCGTTCGCTGATTCGCGACGCCAGGCGGCGCGCTTCGGCAAGTGTGGCAAATGCCGCAACCTGGACGCTCCAGGCGCGTGCCGGCCGGGTGGGCGACGCACCGGTCGCCCCGCGCGCGGTCGCGCGTGTCGTCGTGGAAGCGGAGTCTGCGTTCGCGCTCTGGCGCGAGGTGTCGGCGTTGCCGGGCTGGTTCGTAATCGCGGGCGCCGAGTCGGCCGCCGCGCGCTGGGCTCGAGACGCCATCAACTCGCATGTCCGTGCTGCGTAGGCCAGCTGGTTCACCAACTCGACGGCATCCGGCGGAGCGCGCACGCGCGAGGAGTCGAGCGTGGTGCAGGCCTCGAGGGTCCTGCCCTGCTCGCGTTGCAGTCGGGCCAACAGCAGTCCGCCGTACGCGGATGCGCCGCTGTCGAAATCGCGCACCAGCCGCTCCAGGCGTCGTTGAGCTCCCGCGCGGTCACCAAGCTCGACGTCCTGCTCCGCGATCCGCAACTGGGCCCATGCGGCGATCGGCGTCAGCGCATGTTCGACCGCGACACGAATGAACTTGGTTCTCGCCGTTGCCGGTGCTTCGGACCAGGTCGCGCTCCAGTAAAGCGCCTCGGCTTTCCGTCCGGCGTCGCCCGTGGCCGCGACGCTGTCGGCAATCGCACGCGCGGCGGCCAGGTCGCCACTCGCGGCGAGGGCTCGCGCGCGGCGTAAGCTGGCGTCAGCAATCGGCGGCGCCCCGCCTTGCGCGCCGATCGGCGATGAGAACGCAAGCCCGAGCACCAACGCGATCCATGGTCGTGCTCGCCTGGGCCCGTCGCTGCTTCGCATCCCGTGCCTTCCCATCCTCTCTCTTCGCGTCACGCCGCTCGCACCTGTCCGCCCCGCGAACGCGGCGAGGTGTCGGTGCCGGAACCCGCACAGATATCGAGCACTGCCGTCGTCAGCAGGGCCGTTTCACTCGACAGGTGGGATTCCTTGAGCGCGGCGTCGAGCGCCGCGATGCGATCTACCGCATGCGAAACCGAGTGGAGGTCCCAGCGATCCGCATTCCGCACCACACAGGTGACCATCTCGCCCCAGGGACGGCCGACCACGGCCGACCTTCCCTGCTTCATCATCGCGAACACGTCGCCGGTCAGGTCGCGGGGCGCGGCGCCCACGGAGCGGCGCGCAACACAGTGTCCGAGCGCCAGTATGTGCGCGCTCAGCGCGAGAACCACGGAGACCGCGGTGGTCTTGGGTTGCGCGAGGGCAACGGGAACGAGCGCCGCCGCCTTCACGCCCTCGCGCGCACACACCAGGTCGAAGAGGTCGCTGGCGTTCTCGCCAGCCCGCACCCCGACAATGGCCGCGATCGCGCCAGCATCAACCGCCCGCCCTGGTCCGGCGTACTCGCGGAGCTTCGCCAGTTCGCTCGCGGCCCGCGCCAGGTCGGTGCCGATGGCGGACACCAGCAGTGTCGCGGCATGCTTGGCCAGCACGACGCCGTGCTCCTGCGCGTGTTGCTCGACCCACGCCACGGCATGGTCCTCCGTCAGCGCCTTGAACTCGACCGATTGTGCGTCGGCCAGGAGGGGCTCCGGAGGTTTCCAGCTACTGCTCCCGACGACCAGGAATACGATGTCGCGCGGGCATGAGCCGGCGCGACGAACCATGACCGCCGCGGCGTCCTTTTTCAACGCTCCCGCATCCCGGACGATCACGACCCGCCGCGGCGCCAGCATAGGCATCGCGTCCAGTGCGGCGCCGAGGGCGCCAGCATCGGTTTCCGCTCCGCGGAAGATGTCGAGGTTGAAATCGCGGGTCGCCGGGTCGAGCGCGCTGGCCAGCACCGCAGCGACCTTCTCTTCCTTCAAGAAATCTTCGTCGCCGTGGAAGACGTAGGCACCGCCCAGCTCACCGCGCTCGAGCGCGGCCTTGAAGGCGCGCATGGCGACCGGCGGCATGCGGCAAATATACCGCCGCCGAGAGCGTGAACGACCATCAGGCCGCGACGCAGTGCCACGTGGAGCTTGGTGCATGCGCGACAACCGATCAGGTGCCCGGCCATTTGGGATGAACGGGCCGGCTCGAGTTCACCATCCATCCACGCAAGGTGCTGGTCGCGAAAGTGCGCGCACGCGGCGGAGCGGACAACCGTTTTGCCTGGCACAACAGGAGTTACCCGGGACCGCTATACCGTGTTCCGGGCAATCGGTCCATGCAGCGGTCGGCCGGCCGGCAGGCACCCGGGGCGCCCGTCGGCCCCTGCTGGCCGCCGCCCTGCCGGCGAATCAGCGGTGGGCGTTCGGCGCTGGAGCGCTTATCGCAACGCCGGTTCGATGATCTCCGCGAACGCGTTTCGGGCACGATTCAAGCGTGACTTCACCGTCCCGAGGTTGCAGCGCGTCAGCTCGGCGATTTCCTCGTATGAGCGCCCTTCGATCTCCCGTAGCACGAACACGTCCCGGTGATGGGCCGGCAGCTTCGCGACCGAGTTCATGATCGCCTCGTTCAGGTGGCGGCGGCGAAACACTTCGTCGGGTGGCGCCGCGGGATCCTCGAAGTCCACCGGTCGCTCGACCTCGTCGTGCGCGGGCGCGAGTGCGCTGAATAGCACGAGCGGGCTACGCCCACGATTCCGAAGCTCGTTCTTGCCGAGGTTCGAGGTGATCGTGTAGATCCACGTGGAGAATTTCTTCGTGCGATCGAACCGCGCCATGTGCCTGTGCACGCGTACGAAAGCCTCTTGCACCAGGTCTTCAGCTCGGTCGCGATCGCCGACAATTCGGTACACGAAGTTCTGGAGTCGTACCTGATAGCGCTCGACCAACACATCGAACGCAAGCGGCTCGCTCGCCAGATGGGCGCGAACCAGCGTCGTATCGTCCAACGCCCTCAGGGCTTCCTTTCCGCGGAAGCGGGGCGCGACGGCAGATGACAACTTCGCTGCGGCTTGCACCATTCTCGTGTTCTCCCGGCGGTCGTTTGACTGGCCGATAGACTGAAGAGCACGTATTGTGCCGCAGAAACAACATGGAAGCCACGCGTGTAACTTGTTGTTAAATAAACACTTATGTCACAGGCTCGCTCCAAGACACCGTCCTTTTGGCGAGACTGCGTCCTAAATAGTGGTCGTAGTCGTGGGTCGGTCGCATCACGGCGGGAACACCCAGCTCCTAGCGGCTCAACCGATACCCCGCGACGTAGAGGAGTGCAACTATCGATTTCGCGTCGCGGATTTCGCCCGTCCGAATGCGCTCCAAAGCCTCTGAGAACGGTGTCGGCCTGAGCTCGATGAACTCGTCGGACTCGTGTTTCGTGTTGCCTGGTCGGAGTCCCGTCGCCAGAAACAGGTGAATCTGTTCGTCACTGAAGCCCGGCGTGGTGAACACCGTGGTCAGGTGTTCGATTCGCTCCGCGGTGCAGCCGGTTTCCTCGAGGAGTTCTCGGCGGGCACAGGCATCCGGCTGCTCGCCTTTGTCGATTACGCCTGCGGGAATCTCGAAGAGCGCGCCTCCGGCGGCGTGCCGATGCTGTTTCAACAGGAGCACCGTGGGATCCGCGGCGGACACATCGTCCAGCAGCGGCACCACTGCACTCGCGCCGGGATGGCGCACGATGGCGAGCGTCCCGGTAGTCCCGTCGGGGAAACGCGCGACCTCTTCGTCGAGTGTGATGACCCGGCCTGAGTAGATCCGCCGAACGTCCGTCGCGTGGGCATGTGAATCGCCGGATCGCGGGTCGCCTGGTGCGGACGGACTCACGCCCCACCCATGCCGATCGCGGTTTTTCTTTTGCGGCACATCACAACACGGCGCGCGCGCCGAGCGACGGAGCGGACACAACGACGCCATCGCGCGCAAGCGCGCCCAGCATCGCGTCTTGTGCGCTCGCTTCGCCGTGCACCAGCCAGGTCTTTCGCAACCTTGGAGACGTCGCCCGGACCGCGGAGTGCCAGGCAAGCAGGCCTCCGTGGTCGGCGTGCGCGCTGTATCCGTGGAGCACGACGACGTTCGCTCGCACGTCCACGGTTTCCCCCAGCACCTTGATCGGCGACATACGCTCGACGATTCGGCGGCCCAGGGTATGCTCGCCCTGAAAACCGACGATCAGGATCGTGTTCTTGGGGTCACTCGCGCCATGGAGCAGGTGATGGAGGATTCGCCCCGATTCCACCATGCCCGATGCGGCGATCACGACCATTGGGCCGCGACGTTGCATCGCAGCCTTCGAGGCTTCCGCGCTTTCCGTGAACTCCACGAGGCCGTGGTGGAGTACTCCGGACGGGTCGCTGCCAAACAACCGCACGAATGGCTCGCTCGTGTCGAACACGGCGGCATTCCTGCCGAAGACTGCCGTCGCTTCGGTTGCAAGCGGGCTGTCCACGATCACGGGGATCTTGGGGATCCGCCCCTGCAGTGCCAGTTCGTGCAGCGAGTAGATCAGCTCCTGTGTTCGCCCGACGGCAAATGCCGGGATGAGCACCTTGCCGCCGCGGGCCGCAGCCGCCGTCACCACGTCCGCCAGCGCATCGCGCGCTCCCGAGACGCTGATGTGGTCGCGTCCACCGTACGTGCTTTCCATGATCACCGCATCAACATCGGTCGGCGGCACCGGGTCACGGATGATCGCCAGTCCTGCCCTGCCGATATCGCCGCTGAAGGCAAGCCGCCGGGTCTCGAACCCATCGCGCCAGTCGAGGATCACGGACGCGGAACCCAGGATATGGCCGGCGTCCAGCAGGGTGACGTGGATCCCGCTCGCGATCTCGCGTCGCTGGCCGTACGGAACACCAACCATCAGGTCGACACATCGCCGCGCGTCGTCCATGTCGTACAGCGGCTCCTGGTGTGCTCGGCGTCGCTTCGCCAGGAACCGCGCGTCTTTCTCCTGGATGTGTGCGGCGTCCGCGAGCATCACGCGCGACAGGTCCAGCGTCGCCGGCGTCGTGAAGATCGGCGCCCGAAGCCCGTGTTTTGCGAGGAACGGGAGTCGGCCCGCGTGGTCAATGTGGGCGTGCGAGAGGACCACCGCCGCGACATCATCCGGGGGGACCGGAAGCTTTTCGTTCTTTCGGCGGACGTCGTCGCGGCGGCCCTGGAACAAGCCGGCGTCGAGCATGATCGTGCTGCCGTTGATGCGCACGAGGTGGCACGACCCGGTCACCTCTCGGGCGGCGCCCTGGAACTGGACTTCCATGCGGATCCGGCTCGGTAGGCGCGCGGCGCCGGTCTTAGCGCGACGACTCCGCGTGCCGCGAAAAGACCACGGTCACCCGGTCGTTGTCCTGTGAGATCATGTCCGGCTGCCAACCGCCGCGACTCCGCTCGTTCAGCAGGTCGGTGATCGCATCTTCGTCTTCTCGCGTGCGACGCGTCAACCGCACGATCACCGCCTGATATTCTTTCATGGTTGGGAAAAATGTAAACTCCGTGACATGGCCACCACCCCCGAGTTTCCCCGCTTGCACGTGCTGTCCCATCCACTGGTACAGCACAAGCTTTCCGTCCTTCGCGATCACGCCACGCCGAAGAAGATCTTCAAGGAGCTCGTGGACGAACTCGCGATGCTGATGGCCTACGAGGCCACGCGCGACCTGTCGCTCGAGCCCTGCGAAGTACAGACACCGCTGGAGCGCATGACCGCCGCGCGCCTGGCGGGTAAGAAACTCGTGCTTGTTCCGATTCTTCGCGCCGGACTCGGCATGGTCGATGGCATTCTCCGGCTGGTGCCCTCCGCCCGGGTCGGCCACATCGGATTGTATCGCGATCACGACACGCTTCGGCCGGTGGATTACTACTTCAAGGTTCCCGCGGACAGCGGTTCCCGCGAGTGCTTCGTGCTCGATCCGATGCTCGCGACCGGCGGGAGCGCGTCCGCGGCAATCACGCGACTGAAGCACGCCGGAGTCACGCGCCTTCGGTTCCTCTGTCTTGTCGCGGCGCCGGAAGGCGTTCGGCGGCTCTCCGCCGACCATCCGGATGTTCCCATCTACGCGGCGGCGCTCGATCGCGAGCTCAACGCGAGTGGCTACATCCTGCCCGGACTCGGGGACGCGGGCGATCGACTGTTCGGTACACGGTGATGCGCGCTGGATGAGTTGACACGACCCGCGATCGCGTGTACTTGCGTCGCATTCACGTGCCCTTGTTTGCATTCACGTGCATCTCTAACTTCTCGCGCGTTCGGTTTGATCGTCGCGCTCTCGCGTCACCCGCGTTTCGGCGACCGATGAATCGAACTCCGTCGCTTCGCCGTCGTTCCACTCCCCGCCCGCTCACATCTCCCTGAAATGTTGATCAACCTGCTGCCCGATTTTCTTGCGGTGCTGCAGGCGGCGGACCCCGAGCGCGCGTACGGACACTACTTCGAGACGCACCGGCCGATTCTCGAGGCGTACTGGAACAACTTCGTGGTCGAGCCCTCCGGCCCGCAATTCGAGGACATCGTGCGTGGAGTCGTGCGCGCGGACCGCAGCGACCTTCGCGCGTTGTTGGAGCAAACCAACGTGGTCGCCCTTGCGCGCGAAACGGCCGCGCGTTGCGAGGTGCTGTTTGCGGTCGATGCGCCGATCGACGTGGTGTTGATGGTCGGTGTCGGCGCCGCCAACGCCGGCGAACTCGTCGTCAACGGCCGTGCGATGGCGTTCGTCTGCCTCGAGCACTTCACGGGCGTGGCCAACGCTTCCACCCACGCGCTCGGGCTCGACCCCGAGCTCATGCCGATGTGGCTTGCGCACGAGATCGCCCATGGTGTGCGGTACACGTCGCCTCAGAGCCGGAGCGAGATGCGGGCCGCCGTCGAGACCTCCGGCGGGAACTACTCGTATTGGGAGACCGCGCGTCAGGTGTCGCTGCGCGAGCATTTGGTCAATGAGGGGCTCGCCGTCCACGCCGCGCGACAGTTCAGTCCGGGGCACGCCCCGTGGGAATACTACGGATACTCGCGGGCCGACTACGCGTTGATTCGCGACATGGAGCCCCAACTGATCGCCGCCGCCGCGGATGACCTCGACCGCGCGAGCCTCGGGCTTCGCCTGCGATTCCTCCTGGGCGGGATGAGCGACCTCGCCCGCACGGTGCGGCGGGTCGTGCTCCCCGAGCGCTGCGGCTATTTCCTCGGCGCCCGAATGGTCGAGTCAGCCATCGCGGAACGCGGCCTCGCTCGAGCGCTTCGCGCACCGGCCGACGAGCTCTCTGTCGCGGTGGTACCCGCGTCGCGTTCGGCCTGATCGGCCTCCGAGCCTGCCCAATCCCGGATCCGCACCGGGATAAACTCGGGAACCCGTTACTTCCCCACGCAGAAACTCGCGAACACGCGCGCAAGCACGTCGTCAACCGTCACGGTCCCGATCAGTTCGTCCAGCGCGAGCACGGCCGCGCGGATATGCGTCGCGGCGACGGGAGCCGGTAGCGCGCCCGCAGCCCAGGCCTCGCGGAATGCCGCGACCTCGCGTGCGGCCAGCTCGAGCGCGCTGCGTTGGCGCTCCCGCATGATCAACCCGTCGTCGCCCGAGGCTCCACCGGTGCGAGAAGCGATGGCACGCAGCAGGCCTTCCCGGAGCGCGGCCAGGCCGTCGCCGGTCCTGGCACTGACGACAAAGTCGGCGCTCCCGGAGGGCGGAGACGGTACGTCCGCCTTGGTCCGCACGCTGATGATCACGGCGCCCGTTTGCGTCCCCAACGAGCTCACGACGGACGCGAGGCCGGCGGCGCAATCACACGCAATGACGACGTCGGCGCCGGCGAGATACCGTGTCGCCGTTTCGATACCTGCCCGCTCGATGGCGTCATGCGCATCACGCAGGCCGGCGGTGTCTACCAGCCGGTACGGCCATGGGTCCGCGTCCACAAGCACCTCGATCGCATCTCGGGTCGTGCCTGGAACCGCGCTGGTGATCGCACGCTCCTGTCCGATCAACGCGTTGAACAGTGAGGACTTTCCGCTGTTCGGCACGCCGGCCAGCACCACGAGTGCGCCGTGGGCGGCGATCGTCGCGGCTGGTGCCGTCCGGATGACAGCCAGTATTCGCTCCTCGACGGTCGTCGCTGCCGCCAGGATTTCCGCCCGTGCAATCTGCCCGGCGTCTTCCTCTGGAAAGTCCAGGTCGAACGCCAAGAGTCCCTCAAGCCCGATCAGGGCGTCGCGCAGCTCCGCAAAGCGCGCGGTCATCGCGCCGGAAACTCCATGAATCGCGGCGCGCCGGGCAGCCTGTGTGCGTGCGTCGATCAGGTCACCGATCGCCTCGGCACGGACTAGGTCCACCTTGCCGTTCCAGAGTGCCCGTTGCGTGAACTCACCCGGCACAGCCGCGTGCGCCCCCGCGCGAATCAGCGCCCCCAGTACCGCGGCCGGCGCACTGAGTCCACCGTGTGTGTGGATCTCGACGACATCCTCCCCAGTGTACGAAGACGGGCTAGGAAACCAGGCGACGAGTCCGTCGTCGAGGATTTCGCCGGATGTCGGATCGCGAAACCGTGAGCGACCGAGCCGGCGCGGCTCATGCGGCCAGTGCTCGCACACCCGCTGTCCGACGCCGCACGCATCCGGTCCACTGACACGCAGGACGGCGAGCGCACTTCTCCCCGCCGTGGTGGACTGCGCCACGATCGTCCGCTCCGCACGTGCCCGATCGGTCACGGCACAGCCGACCGTCGCTACTTCGCCTTCGCCGGCACCACCTGGGCCTTCTGCCGCTCGTTGGCAATCAGCCACTGCTGTGGAATCGCGGCAATCTGCTGGACCAGGTAATAGATGCTGAGCCCCGAGGCGGTGTTCAACAGGAACACGGTGAACATCGCCGGCATGAGGTACAACAGGATCTTCGCCTGCGGGTTCGGCGGCATGTTGCGCATGCCGATCCAGGACATGAGGTACATCGAAAGGCCGGTCACGATCGGCAGGATGTACAGGGGGTCCTTCAGCGAAATATCGCCGAGCCACAGGAAGGGCACGTCGCGGAACTCAATTGTGTTCTGGAACACGAAGAACAGCGCGAAGAACACCGGCATCGGGATCAGCATCGGGATGCAGCCGGCGAGCGGCGCCAGCGGGCTCATCCCGTGCGATTGGTACACCTTCATCATTTCCTGCTGCAGCCGCTGCGGGTCCGACTTGTACTGCGCCTGCACGGCCATGATCTCCGGCTGGAGCCGCTGCATGCGAATGCTGGACCGCATTGCGCTCTGGTTGAGTGGCCAGAGCAGGATCCGGATTCCGAGGCCGAAGATCACCAGGACCCAGCCATAGTCGAGTTGCACCACGCGCTTGAGCCAGAGCATCAGCTTCATCACGATGATCGAGAATGGCTGGACCATTCCCTGAAACCACCCGCCGTAGGGGTTTGCGGTCTCGAACTCGCGCCCGATACCCCGCATTCGCTCCCACGACTGCGGTCCGATGTACAACGTGAACCGCGCTTCGCCATCCACGAGCGGCATGACGACTGTCCCGGTTCCGCGCGTCGCCATTCGGCTTTCGCGTGGTCCTCCCACGGCTTGCAGTTCCGAGAACGGCGTGGAATCCGACGGAGAGAGCAGCCCGACGAGGAAGTACTTGTTCTTTGCCACCGCCCATGAGAGCGGGCCGGCCACCAGTTCCCGCTCGCCGGGATCGAGGCTCGAGAACGCGACGCCCTTTGCGCTGCGCGGGACTGGCTTGGCGGCATACGAGAGGTACCGCGAGTCCTCGACTGAATCCGCCTCGTGCGACACGAATCCCGATGGCAGTCCTACCAGCAAGTACGACCGGCCGCTGGCGCCCGGCACGGTCACGCGCACGTCGGTCAGGTACTCGTCCGCGGTGCGGACGTATCGCACCGTCGTCCCGGAACCGTCACGCGCAACGAAGCGGACCGAGGGATCCGCGAGCGAGCCGGACGTGGAGCTCGTGAAAGGAGCGCCCGCCCACCGAACGGTATCCGCGCCCGTCACCATCGTGTATGACAACAGCGGCAGGGCGCGGTCTCGCACGACCACTTCGCCGCGGTCTCCGTTCAGCGCGCGGTAGCCCGTGAGCTCAACCGACAGCGGGACCGCGCCAACCGAGCTGAACCGGTACGTCGCACGCTCCCCGCCGACAACCACCGTCTCCGGCCGCACGGGCGCGACCGAGGGGCCCGCCGTCTCGCCCGTTCTACGAGCCGTTCGTCCATCGTTCGTTGGTGTGGTCAGCGCGCCGGGTACCGGGACCACGCTCGGCATTACCGCACCAGTGTCACCAACGGCTGGGACCACCGGAGTGGTCGGGCGTGGCGGTGGCGGAAACAGGACCGCCGGCGCGAGCAACACTATTCCGGTCAGCAGCAGTGCGAGAAAGAATCGGCGTTCCATGGGCGTTGTAGGTGCTACGGGACCGGGTCAAATCCGCCCGGACGGAACGGATGGCATCGAGCAATGCGGCGAACGGCGAGCCAGCCGCCGCGCCAGGCGCCGTGTTTCTCCAGCGCCTCGATCGCATACACCGAGCACGTTGGATGATAGCGGCATGCCGGAGGAAGCATCGGGCCAATGACCATTTGGTACGCGCGCACCCCCGCGATCAAGAGCCATTTCATGGCGTGCCGGTGGCCGGTGCAGCGCGCGAGCCGCGCGCGCGCTGCGCGAATGCAACGGCCGCCTGCACGGCATCGCCAAGTTGCGCGTATGTCGCATCATAGGCGGCCGGCGCCACGACGATCACCGTGTCTGCGCCCGCGGTCAGTGTGTTGCCTACCTGCGCGCTGAGCGCGCGGAGCCGACGCTTCAAGCGGTTTCGAGCGACCGCGGTACGACCGTAGCGAGGCACGATGATACCAACGCGCACTTCAGGTCGCGAAGTTTCCGAAACCTGAAGTTCAATCGGTCCTTTCTTGATCCGGCGGCCTTCGCGCCGGACTCGGGCGAAATCATCACGCCGGGTGATGCGCTGGATGCGAGGCGTGGGCGAGCGCTCAGGCGCCGGCGTACTTCGACGGCAGCTTTACGGTAAGGCGCTGACGACCCTTCTTCCGGCGGCGGCTGAGCACCTCCCGGCCCCACTTGGTGGACATCCTGGTCCGGAAACCGTGCTTGCGAATGCGGCGCTTATTCCTCGGCCGGTACGTCGGCTTTCCCATCTCGACTCCTGAACGTGCGTTTCTAGAGTAGCTGAAGCGGGCTAAACCTATCTGGTTACGGCGATTACAGCAAGAAATACTGCTTGCTTGGAGACGCGAGCGTTGACTTATCCACAGGCTAGCCGTACGTTCGCTCTCCCTCGCTCTATCTTGATCAGTGACACTCTCGGCGGCCGATTTCTGGAAAGTTTTGCTCGACAGGGCAAGGGCGGAGCTGCCCGATCATGTGGTGTCGACTTGGCTCGCCCCCCTGGCGGCCGTTGAGCTCAAGGAAGATCAGCTGACGCTGGCCGCGCCAGATCAGTGGTCGGTTGAGTGGAACGAGTCAAAGCACCAGACCCAGCTCGAGTCCTTTGGCCCGGTGTGCTTTGGCCACCCGATCACAGTTCGGTTCGTAGTTCAGTCGGAACGGATCACCAGATCGCAGATGGACCTGTTTGCACCAAAGCCGGACAGTAACACGCCCATAACAAGACAGGACAGCGTCACCAACAAGCCTGTCTTGAATCAGCGGTACACATTTTCTGCTTTTGTTGTTGGAAAGTCAAACGAACTTGCTGTTGCTGCTGCGTCGGCGGTCTCGGCGGCGCTCGGTAAGGCCTACAACCCGCTGTTCATCTACGGGCCGACTGGTCTGGGGAAGACTCACCTCATGCATGCAATCGCGCATGAAGTGTTGGGCAAGAATCCGTCGACCCGGGTCACCTACATCACGACCGAGCAGTTCACCAACGACGTCATCACGTCCATCGCGAAGCGTGCCATGGCGGATTTCCGGCGTCGTTATCGCGAGACTGACCTTCTGCTCGTTGACGACGTCCACTTTCTCGGCGGAAAGGAAACGACGCAGGAAGAGTTCTTCCATACGTTCAACGCGATCTATGAAGCGGGGCGCCAGGTGGTGCTGACCAGCGACCGGGCCCCGGCCGACATTCCGCGGCTCGAGGCGCGTCTCGTGAGCCGGTTTGAGTGGGGAATGGTAGCTGACGTCGGCCAGCCTGATCTCGAACACCGAATCGCCATACTGCGCCACAAGGCCGGCGCCGACGGCTTGGAGCGGGCGATTCCAGACGACGTCCTGAACTTCGTCGCCGACCACGTGCAGGCAAATGTTCGCGAGCTCGAGGGGTCCATCATCAAGCTGCTCGCGCATGCCTCGCTCCGCGGTCGCCCGGTGACGCTGGGTCTGGCCAGGGAGGCGCTCCGCGATAAGGTCCGCGTGGCCGACGTTGAGCGGCCAGTGCGCGGTGCTCGTCAGGACGGCCTGCGGCTCATTCAGCAGCGCGTAGCCGCCGAATGGGGGGTCTCGGTTGACGGTCTGCAGGCCAAGTCCCGCGTGCGCACGGTCACGGTCCCGCGGCAGGTTGCCATGTATTTGTCCCGCGAGATACTCCACCTGCAGCTGGTCGAGATCGGCCATGCGTTTGGTGGCCGGGACCATTCGACCGTGATTCATAGCCTCGGTCGCGTGGAGGAGATGCTTAAGGAGAACGCCGCGTTCCGTACTCGTGTGGAAAGGGTGAGGGAAAGCCTGCGGACTTATTCGTAGTTTCTGTGGATTACCCGGCTGCAAGGAAATGCTCGGGGTTGCTCCTGTGCGAAACGGTGTCTGAATTGCACCTTTCCCCATACTTTATCCCCATCATATCTCGTGTTGCTACATGTGGTTTGCCCGGTAATCCACTTCCCACATCGTACTACTTCTACTCCTGGCTTCATTTACTTCTAAAAGACAACAGCAAGAAGCGTGTGGGTTCGTCAGTTCCTCTGCGCAGGTAACCATGCGATTCACTATTTCGCGGGAAAAGCTCCAGGAAGGCCTTTCGGCGGTCGCACCAACGGTGCCCGCAAAGACCACGCTTCCTGTGCTTGGCAACCTCCTCGTTCAGACCAGCGACAAGGGAATCCGCCTCTCCGGAACTGACCTCGACATTTCCGTCAGCACCGAAGTCACGGCCGATGTCGAGAGTGCAGGCGGAATCACGATTCCCGCGCGAAAGCTGTCGGACATCGCACGCGAGCTGCCGCCGGCGCCGGTTAAGATCTCTTCGTCAGGTGACCAGCGGATCACCCTGGAATGCGGTCGCTCCAAGTTCAAGCTGCTGGGCCTTCCCAAGACGGAGTTTCCGGCATTCCCTGCCGTGCAGTTTGACAAGGCGGCGCAGATCGCTTCGGGAGATTTGCAGAAACTCATCGGTCACACCGCCTTTGCTGCATCCACCGAAGAAAGCCGGCCAATCCTGAACGGCGTGCTCTGGCAACGCACGGCCGATCAGATGCGCATGGTCGCCACGAACGGGCACCGCTTGGCAAAGATGGAAATCGAAACCAAGCGCTCGTCGGCAAAAGCCAGCGGCGGCGACGTCATCATTCCGCCGAAAGCGCTGGAGCAGATTCGCCGCCTCTTTGCCGCGGAAGAAGAGCTCGAAGTGGCGCTTGGAGAAAACCACATCGGTTTCCGCTCGCCGTTTACGTCCGTGTTCACGCGGCTCATCGAAGGCCCCTATCCGAGTTACGAACAAGTCATTCCCAAGGACAACGACAAGACGGCCATTGTCGATCGCCAGGCGCTCGCGAGCGCGCTGAAAAGAATGTCCGTAGTGGCATCGGACCAAACGCATCGAATTCGCCTGGCGTTCAACTCCGGCATGCTGAAGTTCAGCGTCAGCACGCCGGACCTTGGGGAAGCGCAGGATGAGTTGCCCGTTCGCTTTACCGGGGATCCGCTGGAAATCGGGTTCAACGCGGCGTATCTGCTCGAGATCCTCCGCTACCTACCGACGGATGAAGTGAAGATGACCTTCAAGGCGCCCGAGCGAGCGGCCACGATCGAGCCGGAAGGATGGAACGATCCGGCGAAGTACCTCTGCCTCCTGATGCCGCTTCGCTTGGTGGATTAAGGGCGCGAGGCCGGCACAGAGACCGTGAGCTGAGCCGACTGAGTTGCGTGCTGTATCCGTGAGCCGCTGAAGACACGAAGGCTCAGCTGAGACCGGCCTTCCCCGCGAACCACGGCGCCCCGGAGCGCATCAACCTCGAAGGTGGCCGTTGAGGATCCCTCGCCCTCGGCGCGCGTGGTGTCCGGTCCCCTGACGGCCAGGCCCGACAGCCGCACCGAAGCACGGCGGTCAACAGTGACAAGAAGGGCGGAATCAGGCGTGGTGCGATCAGCCACACCACCGATCCGGTACCGCCGGACACTCTCGACGTCATACGACGTTCCGGCCCTACAGATTCGGTAGCGTGCGGAATCCGCCCATACGGTGCCGACGCGAACCGTATCCGGGAGGGAGAACAGGACGTCAGAGAGCAACGCCGCCGCCACGACCACCGATCTGTCACACGCATTTGTCGGCGTACCAACCACACGAACCTGTACCTGGCTACCATCCGGACCGCGCACGGCTCGGACCGCGACGGGAGAGGTGACTGCGTCCCCTGACGACGCGACCGCACGCTGGAGCAGGCCCGCCCATCCGGCATCCGTATGCCGAACGGACGCGCGCAGGTCGATTCGCGAGGAATCCTGCGTTGTCGTGGAATCGAGACGGACCACGACTACCGCACGTTGCGATACGTCGAGGTCAAACGCGAGGTTCGAGCGACGCGAAAGCCAGCTGGTCTTGATCTCCGTCGGCACATTACCGCGCGCGTCCGGTTGTCGCTCTGGCAGCGTTTGCTGCGGCACGCGCGGTGCGCACGCGGCCAGCGCGAGCGCTGCGCTGAGGAGAAGGAGTGAGCCCCCCAGCCTGTAAGCCGGGTTCTGTCGGAGTGAAACACTCCGGACGGTCATTTCTCTCGGGGTACGGTCACCCGTACCCTCCAGCAGCCAACCCGCGGCGTGTTTGTCGAAGAGGACTGCTTCTCGCCGCCTATTTGGCCTTGCTCCAGCTGGGGTTTGCCGTGCCATTCGTGTCGCCACAAATGCGGTGGGCTCTTACCCCACCGTTTCACCCTTACCCTCACTTGCGCGGGGCGGTCTGTTCTCTGTGGCACTTTCCGTCACCGTATGAGCCAGCGGTGCCCAGGGGTTACCTGGCAGCTTGTCCATGGAGCCCGGACTTTCCTCGGGACCGCGTGGGTCACGCGACCGTCCGGCTGGGGGACTCGCCGTGTAATGTAACGTTTCGGGATTGATGGCGCGGTGACGGGTATCCTTGGCGCCGCGATCTGGACGGTGACGCACCCGTGACCGCGCGGACCGAACCTGGGTTCGACCTCAACGAGGAGCGAACCATGCAGTTCGTGCCACCGATCGGCCGCCAGGCACCGGCAGCGTCAGCGAGGGTTGCGCCGGTTGTCACCGTCGTGGAACCGGGCGAGCGGAAGGAAATCGATCGAGCCGGTGAAGGATTCTTTCGTACCGTTCACCGGGAATCGCTCGAGCAGGTACACGACGACCTGCGCAAGCGACGGATGAGCGCACTGCTCGTCTCATCCACCCGGTGCAGGGACGGCGACCTGATCGAGACAACGCGAGTTGTGCGGGAGTTTCCCGGAATCCCCGCCCTGGTGCTCCTCAACCGCCACGCCGATGCACAACCAGACCGACTATTGGCACTCGGGAGCTGCGGTGTGCGGCGGGTGGTTGACGTTCGGGCGCCCGCGGGCTGGGCGACGCTCAGGACGACGCTTGCATCCGATGCGGTCAGGGAGAACGATGCCGAAGCCATCGCCCGTGTCCATGCCGACCTCCACGGAGCGTCGCCGGACATGCTGAAGTTCTTCGAATACCTGTTCAGCGGATCGTGTGGCCCGAAGTCTGTCGCCGTGCTCGCGCGAGACCTGGGCGTCCGGTCGAGCACCTTGATGAGTCGGTTCTACCGCGCCGGCCTTCCCGCGCCCAAGCGATACGTTGCGTTTGCCGGGCTGTTGCGCGCCGCACGGCTGCTGGAGAATCCGGGAATGTCCGTCTCAGACGTTGCGGCGCACCTCAATCACTCCTCCGCGCAGAGCTTCAGCCGACACACGCGGAACTACCTGGGCGTCTGCGCCGGCGAGTTTCGCGCGAGGTATGGAAGTGCGCGGATGTTGGACGAGTTCCGCGCGCGGATGATCACGCCATTCGCGGCGACGCTGAAGACTCTCGCCCCCCTCCAGCTTCGGGCGCGCCGGTGGCACGGCGTGTCCTCCGAAGCGGCGTGAACACAGGAACCGCGCCGGTCTGCGTTCGCGCGCGTTCTCGCGCGTCGTGGCGTCAGCCGCGGGCGGCCTGGGTGTCTGCCACCGCCAGCACCTCTGAGACGCAGGCGAGGCGGAGCACAGGCACGCCGACCTCCGCGATGGCTTCGGTTCCGCCCTCTTCACGGTCAACGACCGCGAGCACACCAATGACGGTTCCTCCGGCCTCGCGCACGGCGCGAATCGCGCGCAGCGCGGACCCGCCCGTGGTAATGACATCCTCAATGACGACGACGCGATCGCCGGACCGAAACGGCCCCTCGATGAGACGTCCCGTTCCGTGCGCCTTCGCCTCCTTGCGAACGGTGAAGGCGCGAACGAGCGATCCGCGCGCCACACTGGCGCACGCGATCGCGTACGAAACCGGATCGGCGCCCAGCGTGAGACCACCGACAGAGTCCGGTGCAAGCCCGGCGTCGGCCAGTACGTCGAGGGCGAGCGGTCCGATCGCCGCGAGCCCATCCGGGCTCATGGTCGTCATTCGCGCGTCCACATAGACGCTGGACTGTCGGCCCGAAGCGAGCGTGAAATTGCCGCGCCGTACCGAACGTTCGGCGAGCATGGCCAGCAACGTGGAATTGTGAGTCACGTCGCGGACGTTACGGGGTGGTAGTTTTTCCGTCAATGCGCCAAGACATCGCGTAGCTCGCACCGCTGCCGATCACGCATGGCCTTGCGGAGACCCGACGGATCCACGATTGCGCTTGGCGCGTCCGTGGTCGGCATGGCGGCAGCAACCGTGGTCGCCGACCGCGCGGTCGCCGCCACAGGAGCGACGACCATTCGCATGGCGCTTTGGCTGATCACCGGCGCGACCATGTTCGCCCTTGCCGCGGCGGTCGTGATTGGGCGCAGGCGGGCGCGGCGGAACGCGGAGCGCTCCCGCGACCTCGAGGAACTTTCCGCCCAGCTCTATAGGGCCAATCGGGCGAAGGCGGAGTTCCTCGCCAGCGCTTCCCACGAGCTGCGAACGCCGCTCGCGGCAATCGTGGGGTTCGTGGATCTGCTGCACGACGGATCCTACGGGGCACTGACCGCACGGCAGAAGGGACCGGTGGAGCGGATCGAGTCGTCCGCGAAGCACCTGCACGACATGGTGGAACAGATCCTCGACCTTGCGCGCATGGCCGCTGGGCGCCTGGACGTCAACGCCGAACCCGTCCGGCTACGGCCATTCGTGATCGACGTAGCGTCCGAGATGGAACCGCTGGCCGCTCAGCACGGGCTCTCGTTCACGATCAGCGTGCCGGCAACACTGCCGACGATCGTAACAGACGTGTCGCACCTGCGGCGGATTCTCGTGAACCTGATCGGCAATGCGATCAAGTTCACGCCACGCGGTGGCGTGGCGATCCGGGCGGTAATGCTGGCCGAAGCCGATGTCGCCAGGGTGACGGCGACGATGCGCCGTCGGCCGATGCTCGGTGCGCGCGGAAGCTGGGTGGCGCTGCACGTCCAAGACACGGGCATCGGCATTGCACCAGCGGACGCCGAGCGGATCTTTGAGGAGTTCGAACAGGTAAACGCGGGATCTCGCGGAGATTCAGAGCATCGCGGCACCGGTCTTGGGCTGGCGATCTCTCGACGTCTCGCCCGGCTCTTGAGTGGCGACGTCACCCTCGAGAGCGCCGAGGGAAAGGGCTCTACGTTTACGGTATGGCTGCCGGTTGACGGAGGTCCAGCCGTATGAGGCCGCGCTCAGCCCTTGCTTCGGAACAGGCCCTTCATCCGCCCAAGTAGCCCAGCGTCCCCGCCGGTGGCTGGCTTGCCTTCGCCGGCGAGAACATCGGCAAGCGCGGCGGCAAACTCCACCACGGACGCGTAGCGGGCGGCAGGGTCCTTTGCGAGCCCGCGCATCACCGTCGCCTCCACACCACTGCCGTACTGCAATCCCGGTTTCGCCTTGTTCAGCATGATAGGCGGCTGCGACAGCAGCTGCGTGAACATCTCACGCGGAGACTTGGCCGCGTACGGGAGTGTACCGGTGAGCAGTTGATAGGCGATGCATGCCAGGCTGTATTGGTCAGCCGCCGCTGTCACGATCGCGCCGCTCAGCGCTTCGGGCGCCACATACATCAGCGTCCCGACGAAGAACCCGGCCTTCGTCAGGCGCTCATCCTGCGGCACATCGGTCGCCGTCGCGATTCCAAAGTCGAGCAGCTTGATGTGACGCGTTGCCGGATCGTACATGAGGTTTTCCGGCTTGAGGTCACGATGCACGATCCCCGTCGCATGCGCGGCCTGGACGGCGTCGGCGATCTGCCGGACGATGGTGGCGACCTCGTCACACGGCAGCGGAGCATGTCGTTTCGCGTACCCTTCAAGCAACTCGCCAGCGGCCCATTCGATCGCGAGGTAATGCAGGCCTTCCGTGGACTGGCCCTGATCCAGCGTGCGCACCACATTCGGGTGCTGAACCCGCGTCCCGTATGATGCTTCACGCAGGAAGCGGGCGACGGCCGTACGGTCTTGCCGTAGCTTATCCTTTAACAGCTTGAGCGCCACGGTCCCGTGCTGTTCATGCGTGGCCCGATATACCATGGCCGTGCCCCCCTCTCCGACGCGTTGCTCGAGAGAGTAGCCGGCCACCGTTGTCCCAGTCATTGGATCGCGCGACACGCGGGCGAACCTTAAGGTGCGGTAAGGCCGCGAGCAAGCGAAGCGCCAAGGCCACGAGCGTGTGAACGACAGGTAGATCACCGGGTAGGACAGGGCATGACGAAACACGACGCAGACAACATCGCCATACCAAGGCAGCGATCGCAGGGCCGCCCATGGGCCCGATCCGCTGCGCTGGCTTCGCTCTGGCTCTCGGCGGGAGCGTGCGGGGGGGCCGGTACGCCGCGCCCAGCGGCGCCACCAACTCCCATCGGTGGACCGCGAAGCACCTCGGGCCCCGACTACGACGCGTCCAACGTGTTCCGGCGCGCCGGGTTGATCGCCCGCGGCGCCCCGATGCCCTTCGTTGGCACGGTCGCGTTCTTTGCCTCCGACACGCCGGATTCTACCCACGTCGTGGTTGCGGTGTCCTTGTCCAATGCGTCGCTCACGTTCGCGCGGGAGAGCGATCGGTTCCGTGCCGGGTACACGATTACCATGGGACTGCGCTCAGGGGCGCAGCAGCTCAAGCAGGTCGAGGCGCACGAGAGCGTGCTGGTGGCCAGTTTTCGCGAAACGACCCGGATTGACGAAAGCATCCTTTTCGAGGAAGTGCTGACGGTTTCGCCAGGCCGGTACGATTTCACCGTTGGCGTCCGCGATGACGGAAGCGCGAAACAGAGCGAAGATGCCGTCACGCTGGTCGTCCCGTCGGTAGCACAGACGGGACTTTCTACGCCGGTGTCGTTTGCGCGCGCGGGAATGCGGCGGAACCTCGCCGCGCTCCCGCAGGTGATCATCAACCCGACCGCAAGCGCGACATTTGGCCGCGATTCGGTCGTGCCGTTTATGCTGGAAGCATATGGCGCATCCGGTGGTCAAGAGCCGGTGCACTTCGAGGTCCGCACCGATGCCGGCCGGCCGATCTACCGCGATAGCAACACCCTGCCTGTGCGCGGGCAATTGCACGTCGGCACCGTGGAAGTGCCGCTGCACCGCGTCGCGATCGGCGCAATGACGCTTTCGGCATGGCGACCCGGTCGGTCGGACACCGTACGGGCCCCCCTCTTTGTCGGCTTTGGCGCCGACCTCCCGTTGGCGTCGTACGAAGAGATGATCAACTACCTGCGGTGGTTCGCCCCCGGATATCGCCTCAACGCACTTCGCGATACCCTTCCCGAGCACCGACCCGGCGCGTGGGCCGCGTTCGTGAAGGACTACGCATCCATGACCGGCGGCAACGACGCGCTTCGGGAGTACTTCGCGCGGATGCTGGAGGCGAACAACCGGTTTCGGGAAGAGACAATGCCGGGCTGGCAGACGGATCGCGGTCGGGTGCTCCTTGGCCTGGGTCGTCCGGATCAAGTGTACGAACAGCCCAGCCGGGCGCTGAGCCAGCAGGGCCGCACGCAGCTTTGGGAATATCGAAACCAGAGCGTGGTCCTGACGTTCTACGACCAGAATGGGTTCGGGCGCTGGCGCCTGACGACGGTGAGCGAAACGGACTTCATGAACGCATGGCGCCGGCGCGTTCGCTGAGCGCCGAACGGCAGCGGGCGCGAGCGGAATGAGCGGCGCTTCGCGGCCGCGGCTCTTCCTGATTGATGGCTACGCGCTGATTTTTCGCGCGTTCTTTGCGCTCGGGGACCAGCGGCTGCTCAGCAGCAAGGGCGAGAACACCGCGATCGCGCGCGGCACCTACGATTTCCTCAAACGGCTGATCGAGAAGCACCAGCCGGAGTATCTCGCGTGGGTGAATGACGCGGGCATGTCGTTCCGCCACAAGCGCTATCCCGAGTACAAGGCCACGCGCGAGCGACTCGAACCAGAACAGCAGGCGGACTTTGACAGCGGCGTCGCCCGCGTGGCCGAGCTGCTCTCCGCATGTCACATCCCCGCGCTCAGCTTGGACGGCTTCGAAGCCGACGACGTCATTGGCACGCTGGCGAGACAGGCAGCGACGGCCGGCGTGGATACCATCATCGTTTCCGGTGATAAGGACTTTGTGCAATTGGTCCAGCCGCACGTGCGAATCCTCAACCCTTGGCACGGCCGGCCCGGGCGCACGACGGAGAAGTGGTACGACGAGTCGAACGCCAGCGAGCGGCTTGGCGTGCGCCCGGAGCGAGTCGTGGACTACCTCGCCCTGCTCGGCGACTCGTCTGACAACGTTCCCGGCGTCAAGGGAATCGGCGACAAGACGGCCATTGCCTTGATCGAGGCGTGGGGGCCGCTCGAGGAGATCCTCGCCCACGTGGATGCGGTCGAACCGACTCGTGCGCGCAACGCGCTCCGAGAGCACGCCGCAGAAGGCGTGCTCTCCAAGGAGCTCGTCACGATTCGAACGGACCTCGACATGCCGCTCGACCTGCCGGCACTTGCGTCGCGCGAGCGGGACTGGGCGACGCTCCGGGATTTGTTTGTCACGCTCGAGTTTGGGGCTCACGCACAGGAGGCGGCCCAGAAGGCAGGTGCGACGGCCACCGGTCCGCAGGGCGCAGCGCCATCCGTGCCAGCGCACACGTACGAAGTCGCCGATACCGTGGAGCAGGTGGAGGCGATCGTGCGGGAGGCGCACGCCTGCAGGTGGATTGCCGTCGACACCGAAACCCGGCTCGACCCAGGTGCGCCGCCGATCGTCAACCCGGTCTGGTCTCGACTCGTTGGGATGTCCATCGCGACCGCCCCCGGTCGCGCATGGTACCTGCCGTTTCGCCACCACGGTCCGCAGGCGCACGGCGAACTGGCCCTCGAAAGCGCAGAACAATCCGGGCCTCCGCCGATCCGCAACCTGCCGGGCCTGGAAACACCACAGATGAAACCGCTACGCGAGCTGCTGGAGTCCGAAGCCGTCGCGAAGACCGGGCACAACATCAAGTACGACCTGTTGATCCTTCGCCGCGAAGGAATCGCCCTGCGCGGCGTGAAGTTCGACTCGATGCTGGCCAGTTACCTGCTCGACCCCGGCCGCCGATCGCATGCCCTCGACGCCCTCGCGCTGGAGTTCCTGCAGCGCCCAATGACGGCGTACGATGCCGTGACCGGGAAGGGAAAGCAGCAGGTGTCGTTCGACCAAGTCCCCCTCGAGGCGGCGCGCGACTACGCCGCCGCCGACGCGGACGTTTCGCTCGAACTACGCGAGTTGCTGGCGCCGCGGCTCGCCGACCAGCCGGCGGAGCGCCTGCTGGCCGAGGTGGAGTTGCCGTTGGTCGGCGTGCTGGCCGACATGGAGTGGACGGGAATCGCGATCAACCTCCCCTGGTTTCGATCGCTCAAGGAGCGGTTCGCCCGCGAGCGCGCCGACGCCGAGCAGGCGATCTACGCTGAAGCCGGAGTCGAGTTCAACATCAACTCGAACAAGCAACTGGCCAGCATCCTTTTCGAGAAGCTGAAACTTCCGGTTCGAAAGAAGACTACCACCGGTCCCAGCACCGACGCCTCCGTGCTCCAGCAACTCGCCGACGAAGGCCATGTCCTTCCCGGCCTCATCATGGAGTACCGCGAGCTCGCAAAGCTGGAAGGGACGTACATTGACGCCCTGCCTGCGCAAGTTCACCCGACGACCGGGCGGCTTCACACGTCGTATCAACAGGCAGTCGCCGCGACTGGTCGGCTGGCGTCCACGGACCCGAATCTCCAGAACATCCCGATCCGTCGCGAACTGGGCAAGGCGATCCGGGAGGGTTTTGTTCCCCGATCTGGATGGCTGCTGGTTACGGCGGATTATTCGCAGATCGAGCTGCGACTGCTCGCGCACTTGTCACACGATCCGGCGTTTGTCGCCGCGTTTCGTGCCGGCGGCGACATCCATCGCCAGACGGCGGCGATCATCTTCGGCGTGCCGGTGGAAAGCGTGTCGTCCGAGATGCGCGCCAGGGCGAAGACGATCAACTTCGCCACGATCTACGGCCAAGGCGCGCACGCCTTGTCGCGACAACTCAAGGTGGAGTACGCAGAGGCGAAGGCGTTCATCGAGCAGTATTTCGTGCGCTTCGCGGGGATTCGGGCATATCTGGACGCTGCGATTACGGGAGCGCGCGAGCGCGGCTACGTCGAGACCATCCTCGGCCGTCGCCGTTACATCCCCGAACTGAACGACCGAAACTTCAATATTCGCGCGTTTGGCGAACGACTGTCGCAGAACTCGCCGATCCAGGGTTCGGCCGCCGACCTGATCAAGGTCGTGATGATTCGCGTGCACCACGCGATCCTCGACGCCAAGCTCGAGGCCAGGATGCTGCTCCAGGTGCACGACGAACTTGTCTTTGAGTGTCCCCCACCGGAACTGGAGCGCCTGACCGCGCTGGTTGAGCATGAAATGACGACCGCCATTTCGCTCGACGTGCCACTGGTCGTTGATATCGGCCACGGTCCCAACTGGCTGACGGCCAAGGCATAGGCCGTGTCACGGGGCCGGTTCCCAACCACCCCATGTAGTTGCATCATGCGTCAATCGCCGGAAATTCTTGCCACTGGCCGATACCCGGTGAGAGTCGCAAGATTCCAGAACCCAATACCCGTCAACGACTTAGCATCCGGTGCCGCCGAGGGCCCAATGCTTGCCTGATGGGGTTGCCGCTTGAAATGCTGGTCCGCAATCAGGGACGGAGAGTGTGATGCTGCTCACTTCACGATACGCCAACCACCGCCGCCAGTCGGCCGGGAGTCCCCGCGAACGCACTGCGGGTTTTACGCTGATCGAACTGCTGATCGTCGTGGTGATCATTGGCATCCTTGCCGCCATTGCGATCCCGAAGTTTCAGACGACCAAAGGCAAGGCGTATGGCGCATCGCTGAAGACCGACCTTCGCAATCTGTCGTCGGCACAAGAGGCCTATTTCTTCGAGAATCGCGCCTACTCGGCTGACACAGCGCTCCTCAAGCTGACCCGATCGCCAGGCATTGTGCCCACGATCGTGGACGCCACCTCTTCTGGCTGGTCGGCGTCGGCGACGCACCCCGCGTCGTTTCCACAGGTCTGCGCGTTGTTCAGCGGGACGGTGTCGGCGCTCGCACCGGCAACAGTGGAAGGCCAAGTCGGGTGTCAGTAGAAGGTCCCGTATTGCGCGGGGAATGGGAGGGTGCGTTGCGGTGGGCGGAGTTTGTGTACTGGCGCGACGGGTCCAGTACGCGCTCGATGGCGAACTCTGGCTTCACCGCCACTGGTTTCGCGGGCATGCCATGGCCCACCTGGTTTCCTCGGATCGGCGTGCCCTCGAGGCGTACGGCTACGCGAACGGCCTGCACCCCGCGCGACTCCAGCATCGGCCACTCAAGGACCCGCGGTCGGGTCACCGCCGCGAGACTTGGCATTGGGATCTCGTCGGGCCCTGGCTACCGGGCAGAAATCCGGACCGCCAGCCTGTTGGTCGCTGATCGCAGTTACTCGCCGTGACTCCCGAGGACGCGCGGCGATGAACCCGCTCCCCGTGTCAGGGGCAGCAGCAGCAACGTGAGCGCATACGGAGCGCCCAGCACGAGGTTATAGGGAACGGTTGCCCCGAGGGCCTGCACGGCAAACTGGAGCGAACTGGCCAGCCCGAAGATCACGGTCGCGATCGCCACACCCGGCACGCTCCAGCGCCCCAGCGCAACAATGGCGATGGCAATGAACCCGCGACCGGCCGACATACCCTCGACGAAAACCCCGGCCTGACCAACAACGAGGAATGCCCCGGCCGCCCCGGCGCACGCACCACCGAACATGATCGCGCCCGCGCGCACGGCATCAATGGAGCGGCCAGCACCGCGTACAGCCGCAGGCGCGTCACCGCACGCCCGCAGGACGACGCCAAGCGTTGTCCGGCGAAGTGTCCATGCGACGACGCCAAGTCCGGCGACCATCACATAGAAAGGCCACTGTTGCGCGAACAGCACACGGCCGAGGACCGGGAGATCCGCCAACAATGGAACATCGACCGCAGTTATCGTCGACACAGCGGGACCTGAGTGGTCAAGCAGGCGATGGCCTGCCGCGCTGAGCCCCAGTCCGAGCATGGCAATCGCGGTACCGGCGATGACCTGGTGCGCGCGTACACGGACAACCAGAACGGCAAACACTGCGCTGACGACGATCCCAACGGCAGCGCCCGCACCCATCGCAACACCCGGACCAAACGACTCGGCGACCACGTAGGCGACGAGCGCCCCCACGGCGAGGATGCCTTCGATTCCGATATTGATCACCCCGGCGCGCTGCACGACCAGCTCGCCCATCGCTGCCAAGCCGAGCGGAACGGCGGCACGCATCGCCGCCTCAAGAAGCCCTTCAAGCATTCGCGGCCCGGTCTGTGGCGGGCGGATCTGTTGCTGGATTCATGACAGCCCAGCGCGCGCGGACATACGGATACGCCAGGACGGCGAGGATGGCGCCTGCAGATACCACCACGGTGAGGTCGGCAGGGACACCGGAGTTCCTTTGCATGCCGTCACCAGCAGCGCCAAGCGCGCCGAACGCGATCGCGGATGCGAGGAGTCCAATCGGATGCAGCCGCGCGATCAGCGCAACAGCGATCGCCGTGTAGCCATAACCCGGCGAGAGCCCCTCGAACAGCGAATACGTCACGCCGGCCAACTCACCAGCGCCGGCGATCCCCGCGAATGCACCGCTGAGCAGCAGCACGCGCACGCGAGTGGCGCCGACGTCTATCAGGCCTGCCGATTCCGCGGCAAGCGGCCCGAGCCCGACGACTCGCCAGCGAAACCCGATTGCGTGACGGTACGTGAGCAACGCGATGATCCCGGCCGCAAGGATCGCAAGCAGGAAGCCGGCGTGCAAGCGATAGCCGTCGAGCAACAGCGGCACCCGGAAGTACTCCGGCACGGCCGACGATTGCGGGTACGTTCTCGACGGTTCTTGCAACGGGCCGCGGACGAGATACCCCACCAACTGCGACGCAAGAAGGTTCAAGAGCAAGGTGCTGACCACCTCATTCACCCCATGGCGCCGCAGTAACCAACCCGCCGAGCCAGCCCACGCCATCCCGCCAAGCGCTCCCGCGGCAAGCACGATCAGGGGCCCCCCGACACCAGGCAGCTCTGGAAGGTACAAGCCCGCTGCTGAGGCGCACACGGCGCCGACGAGGAACTGCCCTTCGGCACCGATATTCAGGACGCCGGCGCGAAAGGCGACCGCAACCGCGAGCCCGAGCCACATGAGCGGCGTCGCGCGCTTCAGTGTCGCGGAAATCAGGGCGTCGCTCGACCCGAACGCGGCCTGGGCCCCGGAGATGAGCGCATCACCGGCATCGTGGCCGGCAAGGGCGATCACGACACCAAGTATTCCGATCAATCCTGCGCCAACGGCGACTGCCGGAAGCGTGGTCCGGGCGAAGTATCGAGCGGCCCCGAGCAGTCGCATTCTATGCTGTCCCCGCCATGGCACGCGCAATGGCGGCACGGTCACGCGAAACCGCGATGACGCGACCGCGATGGCACACGACGATGCGATCGGCCATCGCGAGCAGCTCGTCGATATCAGCGGAGTACAACAGCACCGCGCCCCCACGCTCACGCATGGAGCGCAGCGCCTGACGCACGAACCCGCCGCTCCGCGCGTCCAGCCCGCGGGTCGGATGTTCGGCGACCAGCGCGCGGGGCTGGTCTGCGAGTTCACGGGACAGCACAAATCGTTGCTGGTTCCCACCCGAGAGCTCCGCCGCGGGCACCAGCGTGTCTGTGGCGCGCACCGCATAGGCGGACATGGCGGCGGCGGTTTTCGCGCGTCCCTCGGCCGAGGACACCCAGCCACGCCGCTCGGCAGACCCTCGCAACAAGAAGTTCTCCTCGAGCGATAGCTCGCCGATCAACGCGTCCCGCAGGCGGTCTTCGGGAACAAACGCCACCGTCGAGCCACGGACAACGCTTCCGCTCGTGGGGCGAATCCGTCCGGCCGCCAGCCGAAGGAGCGCTGAGTGTCCGGAACGATCGATTCCTGCAACGCCGACGATCTCACCCGCACGAATATCAAGCGTCGCATTCGCGACATGCTCGACTCCGCGATCATCGCGATACCCCGCCCCGCGCAGTGCAATAACCACCGGGCGACCGTCCGTGCCCTCGGCGGCTGCGTCAGCGGATGCAGGGTCAGGGGCGAACTCAAGCTCGGCGCCGAACATCGCATCGAGAAGCTCGCGCTCATTGGTGGCGGAGCGTGGCGCCCGAAGCGCAACTCGTCCGTGTCGAAGCACAGTGACGTCTGTACCGAATGCCAGCGCATCGGAAATCCTGTGCGTCACCACGACGACAGCGTGCCCGCCCGCCGCATATTCGCCAAGCCAGCGATACAAATCCCGTCCGGCATCCGGCGACAGGGTGGATGTCGGCTCATCGAGCATCAGGATACCGGGTCGCTTCAGCAATGCCTTTGCGATCTCGACGCGTTGCTGCTCGGCGACCTCAAGGTCGGCGACGCGCGTGTTCGGGGGTGGCAGCACGAGGCCGGTCTCCCGATGCAGGGCGGCCAGCTCGTCGGCAATCGCCCCTGGATTGAAGCGACTCAGCAACCCACCGCGGCCCAGTGCGACGTTTTCGGCGACAGTGAGAGCCGGGACTGCGGAAAAATGCTGGTGAACGAGCGAAATCCTGGTAGCGCCGGCAGTTGATGGCTGTGCCGCGGCCGCACTCGATGTCAGTGGGATGACCACACGACCCTCGTCGGGCGGCAGCAGTCCGGCTGCAATCCGCAGCAGCGTGGTCTTCCCGGCGCCGTTCTCGCCCAACAGCACATGAACCGCGCCAAAGTTCACGCGCAGATCCACGCCCTCGACGGCTGTCGTATCGCCGAAACGCTTGGTGATTCCGGCCAACTCAAGTGCCGGACCGTGTGCGCTCACAACCCCGTTGGCGATGGAATGAAGCGGAACGGGAGCTGGAACTCCCCAGCGATCATGGCACCCAGCGCGCGGACGCCAAGCGTCTCGGTGGCGTAGTGCCCTGCGTAGATGATGACGAGGTCCCGCTCCGGGGCGTCCACGGCCGTCCAGTGGGGACCCTCTCCCACAATCAACGTATCAACGTTCGCGGCAGTCGCTTCGGCGAGTGTCTCGGTGCCCGCGCCTGCGCCGGAGCAGATGGCCCAGCGTCGCGTGCGACGTCCGTCCAGGACAACCGACGATCGTGCTGACCCGCCGTGCGTTCGCGCGAACGCATCGCAGGCGGCGACAAGATCGGCGGTGCTTCGGTCGCATTCACCACGAACACCGCACGCGTTTCCGTGGACCATCGCGAAGCCGGAAGTGGGCGGCAGGCCAAGTTCTGCGGCAAGCAGCCGTGAGTTGCCAAGGGTTGGGTGCGCATCCAGCGGAAGGTGCGCGGAATAGAGCGCCACGTCGCGCTCGAGGAGCTGGCGAACGCGAGCAAGTCGAAACCCGACCAACGGCTGAAGACCACCCCAGAACAACCCGTGGTGCACCAAGAGGAGCGTCGCCTCGAGTTCGCCAGCTGTGCGAATCGTGTCCGCGGAGACGTCAACCGCGGCGGCAACGGCGCGAATGGTCCCTCGGTTCTCGCATTGCAGGCCGTTGATCGCGTTTGGATAGTCCGGGAAACCCTGGACGCCAAGCAGGTCGTCCAGTCGTGCGGCAACCGTACTCAGCAGGGCGGTCATGGCCGGGCGCCGACCACAGTCGGGCTCGTTGATGCGGTGAACGTGCCCTGGCGCATTGCCCGTTGCACAGAATCAACGCGAGCCAGGACGGCTGCAGGTACACGCGCTTTGACGATCGGGTCGCTCGGCTCCCAACGCACGACGTCGTCCGTCGTGGAAAATGAAATGACCTCGCCCTTCGCGGTTCCGTCCTTCACACGGCGCGCGAGCAGGAGAAATGCGTGGGGGATGTCAATCACCACACTCCCCAGGACTCCACCGGGCACAAGTGCGTTCTGGTTCGCGTTCGCGCCGATCACGAGCGTTCCGGGCCGCTCGCGAACGGCTTGGAAGACGCCAAGGCCGGCGGCATCCGCGTTCTGGAAGATGATGTCAGCCCGCCGCCCCATGAGTGCCAGCGCCTGTTCCTTCCCCGCCCCGGCATCATCCCAGTTTCCGATAAACGTGGTGATGACCCGGATGTCAGGACGGACAAACTGCGCGCCCTCGCGGAACGCGTCGAACGACTTGTGAACCGGAGGGAGGTCGGTTCCGCCGACACTCCCGATCACACCGGTGCGCGTTGCCGCACCGGCAATCATTCCCGCGAGGAACGATGGCTCATCGAACGAAAACGACAAGGTGCCCAGGTTGGGTCCGGTCGTGGACCCACCGGTGGTCACATAAAACGACTTGGGGTAGGACGGCGCGACGCGAGCAGCGACATCCTGGAACTCGAACCCGTGGCCGATGATCAACGAATATCCGGCCGAGCCGTACTGCCGGAAGTTCTCCTCGAAATCGGCCGGCGTTCGAACCTGGACATGGCTGACCTGTGCGCCGAGCGAGTCGCGGACGCGAGTGAGTCCCGCATAGGCGCTGCCGTTCCACGCTTGGTCCGAGATCGGTCCGGGCGTCAGCAGCGCCACGCGGAGGCCGTCGGTGGCGACGGACGACTTGCTCGAGTCCCCCGAGCACGCGCCGAGCGCTGCGGCCCACGTCGCGAGCAGGAGTCGGCGGAACAACTGCAATCGCCTTACCCGCGCGCGATGCGAAGCGGTTCGGCACGCACGGCGGTTTCGCCCATGCGAACGAGCCCGTTGATCCGCGCTCCCTCGAGGACCACGATTGATCGCGTGGCGATGTCGCCCTGCACCGCTGCGGTTGCCTGCAGTTCAAGGCGCTCGGTGGCCGCGACGCTCCCTTCGACGGCCCCACCGACAACGACCTCGCCGGCGGTCACGTTTCCGTGCACGATACCATTTCGGCCGAGCAGCACTTGGCGAGCACCCGTGATGGATCCATTGATCTCGCCATCCACCTTCAGCACGCCGGTTGATTCAATGTCGCCGGTGAGCCGGACGCCGGCGGCGATGATCGAAAGGCTTGCCTCGGCGATTGGCGCGGCGCTGCGCGAGTCCGACTTGGCAGGACTGTCCTTGGGGAACATGAGGGGTTTTCCTCTTCGAGTAAGACGGTGATGGGCGCGGAAGTCTCGATCAGGGCTGCGGTCGCGTCGGCGCCGCGGTACCTGCTGGAGCACTGGCGCCGGGACGGCTCAGCATCCCCTGGAGCTGGTCATAACGTGCCTGCAACTGCACCATTGTGGCCTCGAGCGAATCCAGCCGGGCAGCGTCAGACGCGACGCGCGACAGCCTTGCCTGGAGCACCGGAACTCGCACGGCCATCGCGGCCGTGAACATCCAGAGTACCACGGCGGCCGCAGCCGTCCAACGCGCCCATCGTTGGGACGCGAGCCGGACAAGGAAGATCTGGCGCTGCCCGAGGACGAACGTCTGGTGCGCAAGACCAATTTCGCGCTGTACATGCACGATCATTGCACCGAGGTCCTTGGCGAAGACATCGCCACGACCGGCGTGCGCCGCGTGATCAATAGTCGGTGTCGTCATACGGGGTCTCGCGATGTGCCTAGCAGAAGGTCCAGGAGCCGCTCGAAGTCGTCGTTCGAATAGAATGCGATTCGTACGTCACCACGCGAATCGCCGGAGAGCGAGACCTTGACGTCGGTTTGAAAACGGCGCCGAAGCTGGTCTTCGACGAGGCCGACCGTCGGGGTCGCCGGCGCCAAGCTGGCCGATGCGCCCGGCGCCGGTGGGCCCGATTTCGGCGATCGCTTCGATGCCTTGTCCTCGCGGACGCGTCGCTCGATCTCACGCACCGTCCAGCCTTCGGAGACGATTCGCTCAGCCAGTGAGGCCATTGCCGAAGGGGATCGAGCGCCAAGCAAGGCACGGGCCTGCCCAAGGTTCAGTTCACCCCTTCTTACCATGCCGAGCACGGTATCGGGGAGCGAAAGCAGGCGAAGCACATTGGCGATCGTTGAGCGGTCACGCGCCACGATGTCCGCAACCTGCTGCTGCGTGAGATCGTAGCGCGACATCAGTTGCTGGTACCCTTCTGCTTCTTCAATCGGATTGAGGTCGGCTCGCTGCAGGTTCTCGACGAGCGCGAGGGTCAGTACGTCCTGATCAGACAACTCACGGATTTGTGCAGGGACCACGGTCCAGCCAAGCGACTGCACAGCCCTGAAACGCCGCTCGCCGGCCACGATCTCGAACCGATTGCCGCGCGGCCGAACTAGGATCGGTTGCAAAAGCCCGTTGGCCGAGATGCTTCGTTCGAGCTCGGCGAGTTCCCGGGGATCGAAGTTGCGTCGAGGTTGGTTCGGGTTGGCAAACACCGACGCCACCGGGACTGACTCGAAGCCAGCAGCCCCCTCGCGACCGGGACGCGAATCGCCAGCTTGACCCGAGCGAGGGGCAACCGGTCCTGCTCCGGACACGGCCGGACGGGATGACGGCGCAAGAAGCGCTTCGAGACCTCGACCAAGTCGCCTGCCCTTCTCTACTTTCATAAATAAACTCGAAAAAGGACTATTTACTAGCCAATGCGGGTGTTTCTACTCTTTCCATCAGCTCGCGTGCGATAGCCAGGTAGGCTTGCGCTCCCACGGACCCAATGTCATACGACACGATCGGCCGGCCAAAACTTGGAGCCTCAGCGAGGCGGATGTTCCTTGGTACGACCGACTGAAACACGAGATCGCCGAAATGCTTTCTGGCGTCTTCTGCGACCTGCCTGGAAAGATTTAACCTCGAGTCGAACATGGTCAGCGCCACACCTTCGATTTCGAGTGCCGGGTTGATCCCAGCCCGTATCGCGTCAACAGTGCGAAGCAGATGAGAGAGCCCCTCGAGCGCGTAGTATTCGCACTGCAACGGAATGAGGACGGCGTCAGCCGCGGCCAACATGTTGACCGTGATTATCCCGAGCGAGGGCGGGCAGTCGATAATGATGTAGTCGTAGGCATTTCTGACCAGAGCAACAGCCACGGCCATCTGACGCTCACGCCCGGAAACATCTGCTAAGTCGAGTTCCGCAGCCGACAGGTCTGGCGACGAAGGCAGAAGGTCGAGATTGTCGAATAACACGCCCGGGATGATGGCGCGCTTGATCGAGTCCGGATCCAACAGTACGTCGTAGGTTGACCCCTCGCGTGCGCCAGGCACGACTCCGACGCCACTTGTCGCGTTGGACTGCGGATCGGCGTCGAGTAGCAGCGTCCTTCGCTCGGCGATTGCCAAGGACGATGCGATACTCACAGCAGTTGTTGTCTTACCAACCCCACCCTTTTGGTTGGCAACGGCAATCACACGAGACACGAATCGATATTCCGGTGCAGGTTGCCCATGAACCTACACCCGGACGTCACAGGCGCAACCTCAAGTGTTTCACGTGGAACATTGCACCGAGGCCACGACCTAAGTGGAATAGAAACATCTGTTTCTATTTACTCGTAATTACTTTTCCTGCAACATATTGTACGTCAAGCAGGAGGTAAATTGTCATTGTCTTGTGCCTGACCGCCTGCGAGCGGTGGTCCGTCCGGTCCCAGACCGTTCGCTACTCAGCGAATTCGGGTCCACACCAGCGGCGCCAAGCCGTCAACACCAGAGCGAGTCACCAGGAACGCTGGAAGATCGGGGTATCGCCTGAGCAGCAACGTGTCGCGCGAACCGAGACTGCGCGCGTACCGGTTGCCGGAGGTTCTGTCGAGCAAGAATGGCGGGTACAGGGCATAGCCGGTGCGATCTTCCTGTACGCGCGCGGCACACTCGCCACCGTATGTTCGTCCCGCAATCATGCGTTCGGTGGTATCGGGAGAAATCGAGCTCGCGACCACGCGAGCCGAATCGAGAAGCAACGGACGCAGCGCACGCTCCACATCGGCACCTCGGGCTGCGCCACCCTCGAGCGACGCGACGGCAGAATCGAGGACACACGTGTCAACGCGCGAATACAGCGTCGCGGTCGCCGCTCGCGAAACACCGAGCGCCCAGAGTCGGGCGATGACCTGCGCGCCCCAGCTTTCCCGCACAAACACCAGCGCATTCCGAGCACCAGCCCGCAAGGCCTCGCTGCCGTAATCCTGGCGCATCGAAATCAAGCCGGACGAATACTGTGCGGCCCGCGTCGGAATCCCGTTCGCCGCGGCGACCATCAGCGTCGCCACCACCGATGCGGAAATCCACACGCGAACGAACGACCGGGAAACCGTCCGCCGCTGGAGCGCATCTGCCGCCCACGCGCAGCTGAGGACCAGGAGCAGGATCCACGGCAGCGCAAACCGAGGCCCGAGGAAGAAGCCGTCGTGCCAGTACGCGAAGTAGGCCGTCGCGTGCAACACGGTGGAGACAACCAACACGCGCTCGATCGGGCGCAGGCTCGGTGCGACCCACAAACCCACGAGCGCAGGGAGCAGGGAAGGGATCGGCGTCTCGAGGAAATACGTGTTAAGGCGCGCGAGATAGATCGAGACGATCTCGAAACCCCGAAGCGGCGTGTGCGCATCGCCCCACGGGGCGGCATGAAAGCCCAGGCCGTGCGAGGCGCCCCATAGCGCTTCGTAGCCGAAAACCGTGGGCGATCCCGTAGTGGCGGCGTTGAAAGCCATCACCGGAATCACACCCACGGCAACGCCGGCGGCCGCACTCAACACGGCACGCCACTGACCGCCGCGAACGCACGACCACGCCAGCCACATCAGTGCCGGGACGGCAAACCCGAGCGCGTCGAGGGGTCGAATGGCGAAGGCAACACCAAACGCGATCCCGGCAAGTGCCATCCATCGCGCGAGCCCGCGATGCGGTTGACCGTGTGCAAGGAGGTCCAATCCGTCGTCAACGCGCTGCGCGGCGAGTGCTGCCCGCGCGGATGCGACCATCGCGAGCGTGATTGCGGCGACCACGGGACCGTGACTCATGTGCGACGCAAACTGAAATGCCGCGAATGGACCAAGTCCGAACACCAGCGCCGAACCGACGACAACACGCGAGTTGAACTCGGGGCGTACAAGGCGGACAAACCGGGCAAATGCGAACACCGCCACCGCGCCACACAGGGGACCGATCACCCACGTGGCGCCGATCCACCACCCGACCGCGAGTATCGCCGACCAGCCCGGTGGAAACTGTGCAAACGTCCTCGGACCGATGTCCACGACGTGAAGTACCGAGAAAAACTCGGGGTTCGGATCGGTCGGCGTCGCGAACCGCCCTTCGGCGAACACGCGCGCTTGCAGCACTTGCACGAGTTCATCGATCAGGAGCGGTCGTCCGCCAAACACCCACCAGGCGATCGCGACATACACCGCCCCGCACGCCGCCGCGACCACCATGTCCACGTGCCATGCGCGCCATGCGCGCGGCGGCGTGGATCCGCTGGTCGCAGTACGAAGCTGGTCCGGCACGCGCGACGTGGAGGACCACCGAATCCAGAGGAACGCCACCAGCGCGCCCAACACCGAAACCGCAACCGTGTTGAACAGCCATGTGCTCCACGGATACAACCCTGGCGAGGCCGAGATCCCGCCGGAAAGCCACGAGGACCACGGGAGGAAGGCGAGTACCGCGACGACCACCGCCAGCAGGCGAACCGCCAACCGTCCAGGCCGGTCCTCGTCCCGCGCGCCTTCGGTCATGCGGTGCCTGTCAGCGTGACGATCCCGCGGCGGCTGCGTCCCCGATGCGCCGGTGGCGCTCCAGCTCGAACGCGAGGTTTTGCAGATCCGACGGACTCACTCCCGGTATGGCACTCGCCTGCGCCAGCGTTTCCGGACGGCGCTCCGCCAGCTTGTGCCGCGCTTCCGTGCTGAGGGAGCGCATTCGTCCGAAATCGACGCCGGACGGAATAGGACGTGACCCGAGCTCACGCAGTCGCGCGGCATTGGCGTGCTCGCGCGACAAGTATCCCGCGTATTTCACCGACAGCTCCACGCCAGTCGAAACCTCCGGGTCGTCCGGAATCGGCTGGCCACAGGCAAGGAGCGCATCCACCAGGCAAACTCCGTTTCGGCGCACAACGTCTTGCAGCGGCAGCGAATGGGGAAGGGCCTCGCCGGGACGAAGCACCGAGACGGCTTGCTCCGGAGTGATCCGAAGCGATTCGAGCGAGACGCGAAGGTCCGACTCGGCAGCGAGGCGCGCCTCGATTCGTGCCTGCTCTTGGGGGTCGAATAATCCGCGGTTGAGGCCCACGGGGCCCAGACGCGCAATCGCGTTGTCCTGCCGGACCGTCAAGCGAAACTCGCTGCGAGACGTGAAGAGTCGGTACGGCTCATCCACGCCCTTCGACACCAGGTCATCGACGAGCACGCCGATATACGAGGTGTCGCGCCCGAGCACCAACGGCGCCAGCCCGGCGGCCTGGCACGCGGCGTTGTGGCCGGCGATTACGCCCTGGCCAGCGGCCTCCTCGTAGCCAGTGGTTCCGTTGATCTGGCCAGCCAGGAACAGGCCTTCGACGGCCTTGGATTCCAGGCGGGCGTACAGGCCGGTCGGCGGATAGTAGTCATACTCGATCGCGTATCCCGGCTTTGTCATCTCGACGCGCTCGAGCCCCGGCACAGACCGAAGCATCGCAAGCTGGACCGCCGCCGGCAGCGACGTTGACAGCCCATTGACGTAAAGCTCCGGCGTGTCGAGACCTTCGGGTTCGAGAAACACCTGGTGTCGTGGGGCGTCCGGGAACCGAAGGATCTTGTCCTCGATTGAAGGGCAGTACCGCGGCCCCCGCGACCCGATGGCGCCACCATACATCGCGGTTTCCGCGAGACGGGCCTGCACAATCTCGAGCGTCTCAGGGCCTGTCCAGGTGAGCCAGCAGCACTGCTGTGGAAGGGCCGGGAACGCCGCTTCAAGCCGAGACCATCGGTACCGGAATGCGGACAGCTCGGATTCCTGCGGCTGGAGCTGCGAGTAATCGACACTTCGCCCGTCAATTCGTGGCGGCGTACCGGTCTTGAACCGCTGGGTACCAAGCCCGAGCGATCCGAGCTGGTCGGCGAGCTCGGTCGCCGGGGGCTCACCGGCGCGGCCGCCAGGGGCCTCGAGCGTGGTGCCGATGCAGATGCGACCGCGCAAGAATGTCCCCGTGGCGAGCACCACCGCACGAGCCCGCAGCACCGACCCGTCAAGCAGTCGCACGCCGGTAACACGGGCATCGCCGACGAGTTCGAGCGCCGCGGCTGTACCGGCTACCACGACGACATGCTCATGACCCACGAGCACCTGTTGGACCGCCGCACGATAGCGTGCACGATCACATTGGGCTCGCGGAGACCACACGGCGGGCCCCTTGCCGCGATTCAACATACGGAACTGGATCGCCGCGCGGTCTGTCGCGCGGCCCATGACGCCACCAAGCGCATCCACTTCGCGAACAACGGTTCCCTTCGCAATGCCGCCAATAGCGGGATTGCACGACATCTGGCCAATCGTATCGGCACTCGAGGTCAGGAGCGCGACGAGCGTCGGGCCATTCGCCGAGCGGACACGGCTCGCCGCCACGGCGGCTTCAACCCCGGCGTGCCCACCACCGATCACGATGACGTCGAATACTCGGTTCATTCTTGCCCCTTGGACCCGCGATGCGGTATCCTCGCGTCATGCCACTTCCTATCACAGCCGGCGCGACCACACTGCTTGTCCGCCGCGAAGCGTTCGAGCGTGTTCACCTTGATCGCGCCACCATCGAATCGTCGGTCACGCTGACCCCGGACGAGTTCCGGATCGAGCACGGCCTGATCGCGATCGGCCCGATCCACGGCGATGACGATGTTGCCGTGCTCATCGACTTGCTCGAATCACGCGGACTCGCGCTGTTCGATGACATGTTCGAGCTCCCCGGAAACTGGCCTGAGTGGCTGGCAATCTTCGCCATGACGAAGCACGCGAACTGACGCGAAGCGTCGACGTGCGCACCGCCGCGCGCACCGCCGCCGAGTGCTACCGCCCGAGATGCTGACGGAAGAAGCTGAGCATTGTTGGCCAGGCATCCCGGGAAGCCGCCACGTTCGCGCTTCCGGCCGGAGCCGGGGTGCCATTGGCGGCGGGATCATCCTGCGCGCGGAGGAACCCGTGAATGGCGCCTTCATAATTCTTTCCACTGTACGTCTTTCCCGCTAAGCGCATCAAGGAGTCGAGCGCCGGCATGGACGCTCCGATGCGAGCGTCCAAGGAGCCGTTGAGCAGCATGATTGGCGCCTTGATCTTCGCGATCGAGTCGGTGTTGAGCGTGGTATTCGGTGCCTGTCCCGACACAAACGGGAAGCCTCCGTAGTAGGCGACGCCACCCGAGAAGCCGGGTGCCCCGTTGTGCACCACGTGACCAAACACCGTCGAGCCACCCCAGCAATATCCGACCACACCATACTTCTTGACCGCCGCCGCCTGTGCCATGGCGTAGTTAGCGGCGGCCACGATGCCACGGTTGCGTTCCGCGAAATCCACGCCCCCGATCAGGCGACGCGCCGAATCGCCCGAGAGTTCCAGTGAACTCGGTCCGCCACGGACCCGCGAGATCAGGTCAGGTGCGATCGCGATGAACCCGTCGGCAGCGAGCTGATCCGCGACGCCACGAACCCAGGTCTGCAAGCCGAAGATCTCGTGCACGACGACGACCACTGGAGCCGGGTCCCGGCGCACGGGAAACACGATCCATGCCATGAGCGAGTCCTTCGACCCCGGCTCCCAGGCGATCTTCACCCACTCAGCGTGGCGTGGGCTGGCCGCCAGGCGCGCCGGCGCGGACACCGCGCTGGCCGGAAGGCCGGCGATTCCCTGCGATTGAGATGCGAGCGATGTCACGCGCGCCGCCGCGCCCGCCGAGAGATCCGCGGCGGACATGTGCGCCAAATGGTCTTCCACGCCGCCGGTTCCCGGCGACTGCCAGCGTTGGACGGAACACGCGGAAAGTGTCGCGAGAGCTGCGGAGACCAGCAAAGTCGTGCGCATGGGAGCTATCCGGTGCCTGAGGGGGAGACCGAAAACCTATCGCCCTGAATCGCTGTGCGAGAGCGTCTCCTGGGCGAGACCGGTCGCCGGACGTTGGATCAGTGTCGCAAGCTGCTCACGTTCACCAGGCCGCGCCGACCCCATGGCCGCCCCTGCCCATCGTGCGATCGCCTCGCGGCTGGCCGTGCGCGTACCGGGCAGTTGCGCCGCTTCGACCGTCGCGCCGAGCACCTCCCCGTGCGTCGAAAACCCAGCCACGGAACCGCACAGGCAGATGGATTCCCCGGCAATCGTGAGCGGCGCGCGAGCAATAGATGTGAGCATCCGGCCGTCCAGTCGAAAGCCGGGACGGACCGACACGCCAAGCGGGAGCGCCCCCTGGCGATTGAGGTAGTCGGCGATCCGAAACGATCGTCGGCCGGAGAGGTCAATCGCGATAGTCGTAACCGTCTGCTCGGGCCACAATCCGAGCAACTGTGCGGCGCTCCGTTCGACGAGAACAGGCTCAGCGCGAACATCAAAAAGGAGACCGCATAGCGCCGCCGTCGCCGGGCCCGGATTGAACGCCGGCGTGGCGGGAGGCTCGCCTGCTCGCGCGTGAAGGCGCTGTGCGAGTGACCGTAGCGTCGGTGGACGCCCCCTTGGGCGCTGCGGATCCGAGGCAATTGCCGAGGCAAGGGCGAGGGCGGCGGCGTCGCGAAACCGACCCATTTCGACCATGACACCAACCGATCCGTCGGGAGTCATACCGACACGAAGCCGCCCATCCTCGAGACGACGGCCCAGTAGTTGGTTTGCTGACTCCGCTGCCGGCCGGAGCGCGATCTGCAGATCGTGAGCGAGGTGCCCAACCAACCGCCACCAGAGGACACTGTCCTCGTCGCGTTGTACTGCTACGCCGAGCCGTGCGGCCGCATTGCGAAGCCACTTTGCGTCGCAACCTGTTGCGATGCAAAGGCCAGTATCACTTAGACGAGCCACAGCCGAAATATGCAGCAAAAAATCATAAATAGCCCGCTACCTCTATCTTCCTAATACTCGATGCGCATTTCAGCGTTGTATTACATCACTATAAGGCCAGTTATACAACAGGAACGAGCCAGTTCATTACAAACTCTTCCATGTAGTACTTCTGGGCCAAGACCGTCCCTTCCACCCAGCCGACATGTCCACCTCGCGGCGTGGTCGCCAGACGAACGACTTGGTTGCCAGCGACTTTCTCACGAACACTGAGCAGCACATGCGATGGCACAAACGGATCGTCGCACGCCATGAACAACAGGTGAGGCGTGCGCACACGTTCAATGAAGGGAAGGGCGCTGCTTCTGGCGTAGTACTCAGCGGCGTCGCGAAAACCGTGAAGCGGAGCGGTCGCGGCATCATCGAACTCCCAGAACGTGCCGGCGCGACGCATGGCATGCAGGTCAAACACTCGCGGGAACTGGGCGTGTTTCCATTCCGCCTTTTGCTTCAGCGTCGCGAGGAAGTGCCGTACATAAATGCGACCGAAGCCGTGTTCGAGGGAACGCGCGCACGCCGCAAGGTCGAACGGTACGCTCACCGCTGCTGACGCCCGCACGAGTTGCCTGGCCTGCTCGCCCAGCTCCCCAAGCCATTTGGTCAGGACGTTCCCGCCCAGGGACACACCAACAATGCACAGCGGCGATTCCGGGGACTCGGTCTTGAGTCGACGCACTACGACATCGAGGTCGGTTGTCTCGCCAGAGTGATAGAGACGCGGCGCCAGATTGCGGGCGCCGTCACACGAGCGAAACAGGAGCAGGTCACCGCTCCAGCCCAGCTCACGGGCGCGCTGCAACAAGCCGTGGGCGTACGTCGCGCCGATCGTCCCTTCAAGGCCATGCAGTATGAGCACGTGCGGCACTCCCGCTCTCGCCGAGCCCATGCGAGCGAGCGACACGTGATCGCCATCAGGCGTGCGAACGCGCTCTACCCGATCATGGCACATGGGTTGGCGACGGAACTTCTTGCCCCAGATCGTGGGCAGGTGCGGGCCTGGTAGCCACCAGCTCGGTTGGAACTCGCGCACTCACCCTCCGTTGGGTTGTTGCTGGCTAACTTTATCAGCAGCGGCGCGGGTGCTCCCAACGCACCCCGCGCCTCAGACCGGAACAGCTGAGATCCGAGCATGCCGGGCGTGGCCCAAATCGAAGTACAGGTCTTTGGGACCCAGAAAAACCAGGACACGCGTAAAGCCCTGCGTTTCTTCAGCGAACGCCGCGTTCGCGTGCACTTCGTTGACTTGAAGGAACGTCCGGCAAGTCGCGGGGAACTTACCCGATTCGTTCAGAAGTTCGGCGTCACCGCCCTGATCGATACGAACAGCGTCAGGTACCGGGAGCGCGGCCTCGGCGCATCGCGCATGGGTGATGACCGCTGGCTCGAGATACTCTGCGAAGAGCCGCTGATCCTTTCGCAGCCGCTGGTTCGGCATGGCGGCAAGCTGACAATCGGGCTGGCCGAGACCGACTGGCGATCGTGGGTCGAAGCGAGCCGGGGGGCGGTATGATCGTCTGGATCGCGTTCCTCGTGATTGTTGTCGCGATACTCGCGCTTGACCTTGGAGTCCTCAACAGGGACGACCGCGAACCCACCATGCGACAGGCGCTGGGATTTACGGCGGGCTGCGTCGTTCTCGCACTGGTGTTCGCGGTTGGAGTCAGCTGGGCGTACGACGTCCACTGGCAGGGGCTTGGACTTGTCCCAGACGCGATTGACGGTCGGATGAACACGGGCCACACGGCGGCCGTGAAGTTCCTGACAGGCTACGTCGTCGAGCTGAGCCTCTCGATAGACAATGTGTTCGTGATCGCGTTGATCTTCAGCCACATCGGAGTGCCGCCGCGCTTTCAACACCGGGTGCTCTTCTGGGGGATCCTTGGCGCGCTGATCATGCGAGGCCTCATGATTGGCGCAGGCGCCGCGCTGGTCGCGCGGTACCACTGGATCCTCTACGTGTTTGGCGCCTTTCTGGTGCTGACCGCCGTCAAGATGCTGTTCGCAACACCGAAAGACGAGGCACCGGAAGAGCGGTGGATCATCCGCTGGCTGAGCCGTCATTTTCGGGTGGCGAAGGAGTTTCACGGACACGATTTCGTCATCGTACGCGATGGTGTCCGCTGGTTGACGCCCCTGGCCGTCGCGCTGGTGCTGGTGGAGACCACGGATGTCATCTTTGCGGTGGACTCGATCCCGGCGATCTTCGCGATTACGACGGATCCGTTCCTTGTCTTCACGTCGAACGTGTTCGCGATCCTGTGCCTTCGCTCGCTCTACTTCGGCCTCGCGGGCCTGATCCGCGTCTTCCGCTACCTCAGCGTTTCGCTGGCGCTGATCCTCGGGATCGTGGGCATGAAGATGTTGGCCGGTAAGCTGGTTGTGCGCTGGCTGGGCGAGTCCGCGAACATCGTTATGCTGGCCGTCGTGCTCGGCATCCTGCTCGCCGGCGTCGTGGCGAGCACACTCATCAAGCCACGGGCTCCGGGTCGGCCCTGACCCGGATCGCCCGGCCAACGCGCCGCGATCCCAGTCAGGGCAACGCGCCCGTCGGAGCCGTCGCGCTGGCAGCGGCTCGAATCCGAACGGTCCGATCGAGTTCGTCCAGCGACTGCAGGACCTTCTGCCGCAGATCAGTGGCGAGCGAAGGTTGCTGCCGCAGCCAGCCGCGAACACTGTCCAGCGCTTCCGCCGAACGCTGACCTGAGATGAATGCGCCAAGCCACGAACCGAGGAAGAAGATCCGCCGATTCTGCTGGACGTAGGGGAGCGAATCCAGTGCCGCCCTGAGAAACGGTCGCGTCAACGCCTCATGCTCGAGTGCGTTGAACGCCCCAAGCGAACCACTCGCCCAGTCTTCGTTGAGGGTCGAGTCCGCGAAGTAGCGCGAGAAATATTGGGCCTTCGCCGCGCCTGAGGGCGCCGCGACTCCCGCAATAAAGGCGCGACGACGGCCATCCGGAGTGGTGTCGCGTGCCGCCTGCCGAACGCGCGCGGTATCCGCATCCGCCGCCCCGATGGCGAGGAGACGCGTCACGACGGACCATCGGGTCGGATCGCGCATCGGCTCCCCTGCCGCGGAATCAGCCGAGAGCAGTCCGTGAAGACGCGCTACGCCCCCTGCCGAAGAGGCGATGCCGACGAAACCATCCAAGGCTGCGCGCCGAATTCCGAACGGCCTGGAGCGATCAACGGCAAGCGCCCATAACGCATCTTCCGCCTGCGGTCGCAGCACCGCTGCGTCAGCGTCCAGCACATAGGCCCGGATCGCGCGATCGAGTCGTGAAATGATCGTGGGGAGGATCTGCTCATCGCGTTCATGCGGGATTTCCTGGATCGCAAGCTCCGCAAACCGGCGCGGGGAAAACCGGACCTCGCGGACCTGGTCCCACAGCGCGCCCCAGAGCATGGTGCGAAGGAAGGGATCTTCGGTTGCCCTCAGGCGACCGGCCTGGAGTGCGCGCACGCTGGCGGAGTCGAGCAGTGAAACGAAATAGCCGAAGTCGCCTGAGTTCGGGAATACGAATGCCGGCGTCGGGCGGCCGACCGCGGCTGCTACGCGGGTCACGGGTCCAGCCAGCGAAACGTCCACGAAGGCCGGTGCCGCGTTCTCATAGGCGAGCAACACGCGCGTGCGCATCGGCCACGCCCCGGCGTTCGAGATGCCAGGCTGCGCCGGGCGCTGATGGAGTTCGAGACTGACGACCTGACCATTCGCGGTAACCAAGCGCGGCTCGACGATTGGCATGCCGGGCCGAAGCATGAACTGTCGGCCGAACTCGTCGAGCCGTGTACCGGACGCGGCGCCGATGGCCGTGAGCAGGTCCCGCCACGTGGCGTTGCCGTATGCGTGCGAGGTGAGGAACCGCTGGACCCCTCGCCTGAACGCGGAATCACCGACCATATGGTCCAACTGCTTCAGGACCGACGGTGCCTTGTTGTACACGATCGGGCCGTACGCGCTCTTCGCCTGGTCAAGGTTGCCGAGCCGTTGCCAGAGCGATGTCGTGCCCGTGGTCTGGTCAACCCCATACGCGGAGGGCTTGTTGGATTGGTAGAACACCTTCCACGCGTCGGCTTCCGGGTGAAGCTCAGAAAGGGCCTTCGCACCGATATACGTGGCGAACCCTTCCTTCAACCAGAGATCGTCGAACCATTTCATGGTGACGAGATCGCCGAACCACTGGTGCGCCGTCTCGTGGAGGATCGTCGAGAACCGCCCCATCCGTCGCGAGAGCGTTGGTCGATCGCGAAAGACGAACCGATCCTCGCTGTACATCACGAGGCCAGGGTGCTCCATGCCCCCGAACGGAAACGCCGGCGCGAGCATGATGTCGAACTTCTCAAACGGGTAGCGACGTGCGAAGTACGATTCCATCCACCGCAGTGCGGCGTGTGATTGGACGAGCAGGGAGTCGCTGTCCACTTCACTGGCGCGTGACCGCCGGTAATAGAGCGTGATGTTGCGTCCCTGTTCCGAGCGCGTGGCCTTCGCCCACGGCCCGGCCGCGAATGCGATCAGGTACGTGCTCAACGGCCGCGTTTCCGCGAACGAAGTGGTGACCCTGTCGCCGGAGGTGTCGGCGCGCGTGATGGAACCGTTCCCGACGACGGTCCATTCGCGCGCGGCGGTCAACCGAAGCGCGACCCTCGCCTTGAGGTCGGGCTGGTCGAAGCACGGAAACAGCTGATTGGCATCGGCGGGCACGAGGAGCGTGTACAAGTACTCGCTGCCGTCGCCGGCGTCCCGCGCGCGAATGATGCTTGCGCCTGCGGCGGCGACGGACGTGACGAACTCCACGGCAACACGATTCTCACCGCGTCGCAACGCGCGGCCGGGCAGGCGAATGTGCTGTCCGTCCGCGAACGTGACGGGCTGATCCGAGCCGTTGACCGTGATTCGTGAGACGCGACGGCCACGAAAATCCAGCCAGAGGTCACCGGTTCCGCGAAGCGCGAACGCCACATCCACCCGACCACTCGCGCTGTCCTTACCCGTCAGGTCGAGGGCCAGCACGTATCGAACGGCCGAGACTCGTTGACGCCTCGACTCGGCCAAGGCGGCTGAAATCCCGGGTCCGGGGGCTGCCTCTGATCCGCGGGGCGGGGCGGTGCGTGCCGGCGCCTGCGAACCCGTCCCTGCGACCGTGCCAACGGACGAACTGGCCGACGGGCTTCCACGACCCTGCGCGTGGGAGAGGACCGGACCCACCGAAAGAAGGAGGGCAGCGGATCCGACGGAGGCGAGCGATGCGCGCATGGCGTTGGCGAGTTATGTGGCGACGGGAGGCGGATACGCTGTCGGCTGATCCGGGAAACTATGGCCAGGCTGAGCCGCGGAAAACGCGAACCGCTGAAGGTAGTTCTCTATCGCGCGGCGGCGCGCGTCACCAGATTTTCGTCGACTTCGTCCGGGAATCCCACATGACCACGCGTCGCGATTTCGTCACGCTGGCTGCCGCGAGCGCTGCGGTCAGCATCGTTCCAACGTCGGCCGAGGCGCAGCAATCGAGCAGCGCGTTGCCACCCGCGATTCGGGAACTCACCTCGATGCGACGGGAGGCGACGCCGATCTCCGTGGACGAACGTCGCGGCCGGATCGAAAAGGCGCGGCGCCTGCTCATCGAAAACCGACTCGACGCGCTGATGCTGACCGGCGGGACTTCGATGGAGTACTTCACCGGAATTCGGTGGGGGCTTTCGGAGCGCCTGCTGACGGCGATCATTCCCGCGCGTGGTGCCGCGTTCCTTGTCACGCCGAAGTTTGAGGAAGAGCGCGCCATGGAGCAGGCGCACCAGGGTCCGCTTGGACGGGAAGCCGACGTCTACGCGTGGGAAGAGGACCAAGACCCCTATGCGTTGATCGCCCGTGGGCTCCGGGCGCGAGGGTTGGCGACGGCAACCATCGGCGCCGAAGAGACCGTACGCTTCGTCTTTGCGGACGGCGCCGCACACGTGCCGGGTGTGACCGTGGTGAGCGGAACGCCGGTGACCGCCGGCTGCCGAATGGTCAAGGATGCGCACGAAATCGCGCTGATGAAGCTTGCCAGTCGCGTCACACTAAAGGCGTACGAAGCGGCGTGGAAGTCGTTGCGCGACGGAATGACCCAGACTGACTTCGCGAACCTGGTCTCTGCCGCCCATCGCCAGCTCGGCTTCGACGGCTCAGCGGGCGTGCAAGTTGGGAAATACTCGGCGCTGCCGCACGGTTCAGCGACGCCGCAGACCATTCGCGAGGGGTCAGTCCTTCTTATTGATGGTGGCTGCAAGGTCGAAGGCTATAGCTCAGACATCTCGCGTACGTTTGTCCTTGGGAAGGCCACTCAGAGAATGAAGGACGTCTTCGAAGTCGAACTTCGGGCGCAAACAGCGGCCTTGCGGGCGGCACGCCCCGGGGTCGCGTGTGAAGCCGTGGACGCGGCGGCTCGCAATGTGATCACTGACGCCGGATTTGGCCCGGACTACAAGTACTTCACGCACCGCGTGGGGCACGGAATGGGGATGGACGGCCACGAGTGGCCGTACCTGGTGCGGGGAAACACCCTTCCGCTGCAGCCCGGTATGGTCTTCAGCGACGAACCTGGCATCTACTTGCCTGACGAGTTCGGCGTCCGTCTAGAGGACGACATGGTGATCACAACTGACGGCGCCGAGCTGATGACGCCGCAGTCCACGAGCATCGAGAGACCGTTCTAGACAACGAGCACGGAAGTTGCTAATCGCCTTATAAATATTACGTTTCACGTTTTATGAAATATCTCAGACCTGGTGACGTCATCGCTGCAGCCCAAATAGGGCTCACGCCACGGCTGTCGGTCGCCGCGTACGCGGAGAACACCGGCAGGAGCATCGGGGACGCCCACAACGCCATCGCACGCCTCCGGCTTGCCGGACTCGTGGACCCAGCTGACCGCGTACTCGACGTCCAGGCGTTTGTGCGATTCGTCCAATGGGGGGTCGCAACCGCATACGCCGCTGTGCCGGGACCCGTGGTCACCGGATTCGCGATCGAACCAACAAGTTCCGGAGCGACACAAGCCGAGGGTGGCGGGCCGGATCGGCCGGGTGCTTACCTCGACATGCCATTCGTGTGGCCATCCGCTCGCGGCAACTCGCGAGGAACCGCCGTGGCGCCGCTTCACCAGGGAATTCTCCGCGTAATCACCACCAACCCTCAGTTGGTCGAGCTCGCGCGGTTGATCGATATCACCCGGCTGGGAGGCGATCGCACGGCGCGCGCGGTGGCCGATCGCCTCCGAACTGCTTTCGCCGCGCCATGAGCGCCGGAGCAGTCCTGGCGGCGGATCCGCTCCTTGGGGCGCTCAGCCAGCTGCCGGCCGATGCACTCAGCCGAGTCGCACTTTCAGGCTCGGCGACCTGTCATCTCCTGCTCGGCGTCCACAACGGCCGCCAGTCAGCGCCCTACGGCCGCGCGGTGTACGTCGAAGCAATCACGGATGGTGACGTCTCACGACTTGTGGCATCACTCGGCGCAACGCGGGCAAACTGGAAACCGCACCCTGGCATCTCTATCAGCTTTGTCGGCACCAGCGAGTTCGGCGAGACAGAGCGCCTGCGAACCGCCGCCGAGTACTCGACGCTCCTCACCCAACGGGTCGAAGTAGCGAGTGGCCTGTTTGTGCGAGTGGTTCGGCCGGCCGCGCAGTTCGCGCTTTGGGGTGCGCTGCTGCTCGAACGCCACGGCGGAGACTCCGCCACGCTGGCCGGCGAAGAAATGCTCGAAGTCGTGCTTATCGGACCACCGTGGCATGACGATGTGCGCCAGGCACCAGCAGAGCTGAGGGTGCTGATCGCCGAAGGCGCCGGCGCGCTCCTCGCGGACCGCGCGCTCTTTCGCTATGTGCGCAACGTGTTTCCCGCGAGTCGTAGTGACCCGGGCATCCTGATCGCAGTGCGTCACGCAATCGCCGCGACCGTCGCGGCAGCGACCGGACCTGCCCAACCAGCCTAGAACTCGCCGAGGAAGCCGATCTCCGGAACAAGGCGATGACCGAACCGTCGTTCCACGGCTTCCTGGGCGTGTGAAATCACCGCACGGACGTCGGAAGCAGTCGCCCGGCCACAGTTCACGATGATGTTGGCGTGCAGATGCGAAATCTGTGCCCCGCCGATGCGGAACCCCTTCAAGCCGCACTGGTCAATCAGTCGGCCCGCGCCGACACCGTCGATCTTTCGGAAGATCGACCCCGCACTTGGGTGCCACTCCAACCACGGGTGTCGCGCTCCGCGCCAGCCAAGATTTTCCTGCATCACGCGCTGCAGCGCGCCCACATCGGCGGAGCCCAGGTGAAACGACGCCCCGAGCGCCACCTCACCGGAGCCGTGCAGCCGACTCGTGTCGTATCCGAAAGCCATTTCGTCACCGCCCACGGTCTTGGCCGTGCCGTCGGGCAACAGGAGCTCGACCGACTCAACCACTTCGGCAATGAACATCGTCCGCTCACGCTCGGGCGCAGGCGAGAGGAAGTGCAGGTTCTGCCACAATGCGCCGCCCACCGTGCTTGGGATGCCGACATAGTGCTCGAGTCCGCTCCAACCGCGATCGGATGCCGAGCGAATGAGGTCGGCGACCACCACACCCGAGTCGGCGTGAAGCCGGTTGGGCCCTGGTGTCGAAACCTGCCCGGTGGCGTTTCGGATCACGAGGCCGCGGATCCCGCGATCGCCCACCAGTACATTTGCACCCAAGCCAACAAGCGTCCACGGGATACCAGCGCTTCTGGCCGCAGTGATGGCGTTTGCGAGATCGGCGCCCGAAGTGGCATCGTACAACGCGTCGGCGGGACCGCCAATCCTGAACGTGGTGAGCGGAGCCATCGGCACAGCAGTCCGTACGCGCGACGGATCCAGCGCACCGCCCAGCGCCGCAACGATCATGTTGCCGGCGCCGGTTGCGGAAGACACTTCAGGGGACATGATGCCGGAAATCAAAGGGCGAGACGCCGTGGCCGCCAGCGTGGGGCGATTGAGGAAGGCCGCGATTCGATCCTGTTACCTCGCGCTCGCGCTACTGGGTTCGGTACTCACCAGCGTCCGGCCTGCGAAAGCCCAGCGTGCCCAGCTCGAACAAGTGATCCAGCGCAAGGTGCTGCCGAACGGCCTGGAAGTCATCGTGATCGAAAACCACGGCGTTCCGCTGGTGACGCTTGAAGTGACGGTGCGGAACGGAGCATTCACGCAGTCTCCGGAATACGCGGGGCTGGCGCACCTCTACGAGCACATGTTCTTCAAGGCAAACGACCGGTTCGCGGAACCCGACGAATATGTGGACCGCATGTCGAACCTCGGTGCGGTCTTCAACGCGTCAACGCGCGAAGAACAGGTCAACTACTACCTGACGCTGTCCGCGGACTCGCTTGATGCGGGCCTGAATCTCCTCGTGGCGGGGTTTCTCGGCCCGAGGTTTCGCGCGGACGAACTCGAGCGGGAGCGGCAGGTGGTGATCGGTGAGTATGATCGCAACGAATCAAGCCCGTTCTTCCGGTTCGAGCAGGAAACCGGCAGGAAACTCTGGGGCGCACAGTGGAGCCGGAAGAACACGATCGGTGAGCGCGACGTGATTTCCACGACGACACCGGAGAAGATGCGGCAGATCCAGCGGCTGTACTACGTGCCGAACAACTCCGTGCTGATCATCGCCGGGGACGTGAGTCCGACGCAGGCGTTTGCCTCCGCCGAGCGGATCTTCGGGCCGTGGAAACGCGGGCCCGACCCGTTCGTGGAAGCCCCCGTTCCTGCCGTAGCTCCGTTGGCGGGCCCGCAGGCCGTGATTGTCGAGGAGGATGTCAACGCGCTGACGGTGCTCGTACAGTGGCATGGGCCCAGCGTCCGCAAGGATGAAGCGGCGACCTTCGCGGCGGACGTGTACTCCGACGTCCTGAACAATCCGCAGTCGCGGTTTCAACGGCGCTTGGTGGACTCGGGATTATGGCAGGGGGTCGGCGTCAACTACTACACGCTCAACAATGTCGGGCCGATCTCCGTCAGCGGCCAGACCACCCCGGACAAGTTCCGCGACGCGGTCAGGGCACTGTACGCCGAACTGCGCGCCACGATGGACCCAGGGTACTTCACGGCGGAGGAACTGGCGGCGACAACGGCGAATCGAGCGGTCACCACACAGCTGGGCATGGAACGCAGCTCCGAGTTTGCGCACACGATCGGGTTCTGGTGGAGCGTGTCCGGGCTCGAGTACTACATGAAGTACGTTGACGCGATGGCACAGCAAACGATCGGCGATCTCCAGCGCTACGCACGGACCTACCTGCTCGGGAAGCCGCATGTGATTGGCATCCTGTTACCCGCCGAACTCCGGCGGAGAATGAACCTCACCGAGCGTGAACTGCTGCTGCTCGGAGGCGTACGATGACCCGCCTTGTGGTGGCTTCACTGGCGGCGTCCTTGACGCTGGCTCCTGTGCTGGGACTGCGAGGCGGGCTCGCGCTCCCGCCGGCATCCGTGGCGCAAGGAAGCGACTCGACGGCGATGTACACGGTGGGTGGCGTTCGCGTGATTCACCGCCGCGCGCGCGTGGCGACCGTGGTGACGAACCTCTATCTGCTCGGCGGCGTGCGAAATACGCCCGCCCGCATTGCCGGGCTCGAGGCGTTGCTGCTCGAGGCCAGCGGCCGCGGGACCGCGAAATACTCCCGGGACGCACTGCGGCGCGCGCTCGCGCGGACCGGCAGCGAAATGGTCGTCGAACCGCGGGAGGACTGGACCATGATCGGCGCGCGCGCGATCCCGGCCGCCCTGGATTCGACGTGGTCCATCCTGGCCGATAGGGTCATGCGCCCGCGCCTGGACTCCGCCGAGGTCGAGTTCGTGCGTGCGCAGATGCTAACCGGCGTGGCCCAGCGCGACGACAGCCCGGACGCCGTGCTCGAGTATGCCGTGGACAGCGTGGCATTTGCCGGCGCGGCCTACGCGCAATCGCCCGTCGGGACCCCGCGCACGATCAGCGCGATTACACGCGCCGATCTGCTGCGATTCCAACGCGAACAAATGGTGACGTCACGCATGCTGTTGGTGGTCGTTGGCGATGTGGATCGTCCCACGGTAGAGCGGCTGGTGACGACAACACTTGGCACGCTGCCGGCCGGCACCTACACGTGGACCATGCCCGACACCCTGGCCTCACCGGTGCCGGATGCCGCCATCATCGCGCGGGCCTTGCCGACGAACTACATCCAGGGCGAGTTCCGCGGCCCGCCGGCAAACAGTGCCGACGCCACCGCACTGCGCGTCGCGTCGGCGGTGCTCAGCGGGCGACTGTTTGGCGAGATTCGATCGAAGCGCAACCTGACGTACGCCGTAAGCGCGAACTACCGCGATCGCGCGCTGACGTCGGTCGGACTCTACGTCACGACGACCGAGCCCGACTCCGTGCTCAGCATCATGCTTGGCGAGCTCAGGACCCTTCAGGTCGTTGAAGTGCGCACGGAGGCGCTGCGACCAATCGTCCAGCAGTTCATCACCGAGTACTTCCTGAGCCACGAAACGTCGACCGCGCAAGCCGATTTCCTGGCCCGGGCGCACTTGTATCGTGGCGATTTCCGGGCGGGCTCGAGGTTCGTGGCGGAGCTCAGGTCGGTGACCGGTGCCGACGTGCGTCGCGTATCACAGCGGTATTTCCGGAACGCGCGATGGGCCTATGTCGGTGATCCATCGCAAGTTACGAAACAGCGAATGCTCAATTTCTGAGCACGTCAGGAGCGTCGGGCACGCCGTTGCCGCCGCCCGCTGCGATTTGCAAAATGGACCCTTTGTGAATAATTTCACATTCCTCTGGCGGGGCCCCGCCAGACTGCGGTTTCATAACTAAAGTAGAATTGGAGGAGTGAAGATGTTCTCGAAGCGTTTGGCGCTCGTGGCGAGCGCGTTCGTGCTCGGCGCCTGCGGTGGTGGCGAGAAGGCCCCAGAAGCGGCTCCGCCGGCGGCTGATGCCGCGGCCGCGCCAGCGACGGCCGCCCCGACGGCGACCGGCACTGCGATGCCGATCACGGGAAAGACGATCGAAGTCAAGATGGTGATGGAAGGAACGGCCTACAAGTTTGACCCGGCCAACGTCACGGCAAAGGCGGGCGACGGCATCAAGTTCATCATGGTCTCCGGTGGCCCACACAACGTCGCGTTTGAAGTCGCGAAGATTCCCGCGGACGTGAAGGGTCAGCTCGACGCGAACTTCGGTACGGACCGGATGGCGGAACTGGCGAGCGGCCTCAAGATGAATCCTGGCGAGTCGTTCACGCTCTCGCTTGGCGGCATCAAGCCCGGCGCGTATGAGTTCCACTGCACGCCGCACCTTGCGATGAACATGAAGGGCATGCTCACGGTGACGCCGTAAGGCGCACTGCGGATCATCCCGCGTGTGGTGCGAAGGGCGCCCGGTTTCGACCGGGCGCCCTTCGTCATTGTACGGCTTGCCGTCGCATGCGCCCGTAGCCAGCCAGCACGCAGTCGTTCCGCTGATACCTTTCACGACGGCCTCGCCGACTCGATGACTGGCTACTCCGATCGCATCAATCACGCACTGGCGTTCGCCGCCAAGCACCACGATCAACAGGTGCGCAAGGGCACGAAGCTGCCGTACGTCACGCATCCGGCGAATGTCGCGGTCATCCTGACGCGATACCAACGCGACGAATCGACCGTCGTGGCCGGAATCCTCCACGATGTCATCGAGGACTGTGTTCGCGACGGCTGGACGCGCGCGATGCTCGAGGCAAGGATCGGGGAGAAGTTCGGTGAAGATGTCCTGACGGCGGTGCTCTCGGTGACAAAACGAAACGTGGACGACACCGGTGCGGAGCTGGATCGTGACGAACGGAACGCGGACTACCTGGCGCGTCTTGGCGCCGCGGATGAGCGCGCTCGGTGGGTGTGCGCGGCTGACAAGCTGCACAACGCGAGCAGTATCATCGCCGACCTTCGACGCACGGTTGCCCCCGAATCCGTATGGTCGCGGTTCGCCGCGGGCCAGGCCGGTACGGTCGCGTACTATCGGAACGTGTTTGACCGACTGGTGGCCCTGGGTTTCACGGCACCGATCATGGATGAGCTTCGCAGCACGGTTGAGGCGCTCGAACTGCACGCCTGAGTTTGCGCACGCGGGGATCGTGCGGCGCCGTTGCTATGCCGGCGCTGCGGAAGCGGCCCTGTCGCCGTAGCGATCGGCCACGTACTCGTCGAGGATGGCGAGGAATTCCGGCACGATACTGTCGCCCTTGAGCGTCACGCGCAGCTTGCCGTCCACATAGACCGGGGCCTTTGGCTCCTCGAACGTCCCCGGGAGCGAGATCCCGATGTTCGCATGCTTGCTCTCGCCCGGACCGTTCACCACGCAGCCCATCACGGCGACCTTCATTTCTTCGACGCCCGGGTAGCGGTCTCGCCACACAGGCATCTGGGTTCGCAGGTATTCCTGTATGTCTTCCGCCATGCGCTGAAAGAACGTGCTGGTGGTCCGCCCGCACCCAGGGCACGCGCTGACCTGCGGCGTGAAACTCCGGAGCCCCAGCGACTGCAGGACTTGCTGGGCCACGAGCACTTCTTCCGTGCGATCCCCGCCTGGCCGCGGGGTCAGTGAAACGCGGATCGTGTCGCCAATGCCATCCGCAAGGACGCACGCGAGGGCCGCCGTCGTGGCGACAATTCCCTTCATGCCGAGCCCGGCCTCGGTCAGTCCGAGGTGCAGCGGATAGTCGCATCGGCCTGCGAGGCGCCGGTAGCACGCGACGACGTCCTGCACCTGCGAAATCTTGGCGGACAGGATGATCGCGTCGTGCCGGAGCCCAGTCTCCTCGGCGAGCGCGGCCGAGCGCAATGCGCTCTCGAGCATCGCGTCCATGTACACGTCCTTCGCGTCCAGTGGATTGGCGCGACGCGCGTTCTCGTCCATCAGCGCTGTCAGGAGGTCCTGATCCAGCGATCCCCAGTTCACGCCGATGCGAATCGGCTTCTGATGCTCAACCGCAACGCGAATGATGGTGCGGAAGTTCTCGTCGCGGTGCCGGGCGCCTACGTTCCCCGGGTTGATCCTGTACTTGGCGAGCCACCGCGCGCACTCAGGATGGCGCACCAACAGCAAGTGACCGTTGTAGTGAAAGTCCCCGATGATCGGCACGGAGACGCCGGCGTCCTCGATACGCTGGACGATCTCCGGAACCGCGGCGGCCGCCTCGTCCGTGTTGACCGTGATGCGGACCAGCTGGGAGCCTGCGTTCGCCAGCGCGATGACCTGTGCGGCCGTGGCTGCCGGGTCCGCCGTGTCGGTATTGGTCATCGACTGCACCACCACCGGTGCAGCGGAACCCACGGGAACCCCGCCAACGAGCGTTGTGACGGTCTTGCGGCGCGGCTGGAACGGCATGGACGAGCGGACTCCGGACGTGGACGCCGTAGAAGTTAGCGCGCGGTCCTGCGATACTGTCCGCAGGAAACTCTCTTCGAGGAACGCATGGCAGACAGTCCTTCGACGTCGCGCGACACCGAGTTGTCCCCGGATTCCGGTTCCGCGTCGGAAGCGGCAAATGGTGTTCCGGCGACCACAAAGGAGCCGCCGGGACAGGACCCCGTCCGCCACGGCTTCGCGCGCCGGAACTGGGGGAAGCTCACGATCCTTGGATTGGTCACGGCTCCCATCCTGTTCTTCACCCTATGGGCGGGAATCACCCTGAGCTTCAGCTATTCCGACGGCACCCGGACGGGATTCGTGCAGAAGCTTTCGCACAAGGGTTGGGTGTGCAAAACATGGGAGGGAGAGATGGCAATGACTGCGCAGCCGGGGGTGGCGCCGCAGATCTTCCACTTTTCGGTCCGGGACGACTCAGTCGCCGCCATGATCACCGCCCTGGAGGGCCGCCAGGTAACGGTCGAGTATTCCGAACACCGCGGCGTCCCAACCCGCTGCTTTGGGGAGACCGGGTACTTCGTGAAAGCGGTACGGGCAGTCCGACCCTAGGTCTTGCCGAAATCACCAGGTACCCGTAGCTTCGAGTCTGGTTCGGCACTTGGGGGCCTGGACGTTCAGGTCCTCTTTGTCGTCTCGGCCCATCGCAGAGGGCTTTGGATCTGCGAGGAAACAGATTGTCTTGTCAGGGTACGGCGATTCCGCTCCCGGCGACAATCATTTACACAGGAGCAGGAATGCGTACGACCGGCAAGGTGAAGTGGTTCAATGACGCGAAGGGCTTTGGGTTCATTACCCCGGACAACGGGACCAAGGATTGCTTCGTGCACTACAGCGCCATCCAGGGGAGCGGGTTCAAGTCCCTCGCGGAAGGCGACATGGTGGAGTTCGACATCGTGCAGGGCCAGAAGGGCCCGGCCGCCGAGAACGTAACCAAGGCCGGCGGCGCCTCCTAAGGCACGCCGACTTCACAAGCCAACACGGGGCGTCGGGCGATCAGCTCGGCGCCCCGTGTGCATTCGGCCCCTTGGGGGCCTGCCGCGAGTCGGGACGGGGACTGACACGCGAGCGTCAGCCACGGTGCCCGAGAGCACCTCGGCGAGCCGGTCCAAGCGGTACCGAAGGGTCCCGATTCCGCCCAGGGAGACCTCGCCACCTGCGGCGACAAGCCGCTCGGCGACCGAAAGGCCAGCTGAAAGGCTCATGCCGAGGTCCCGGCGGAGCAGGAACGCAAGCGCGAACCATGTAGCGTCCGATACGGTCAGCGTCCTTGACCTTCCCTGCCTACCTGCCTGACCGCCGCGTACTTGGATCGCCCGGTCCAGCTGCTTTCGAGTGACCCCGATCGCCTCGGCGGCTTGAGCAATCGACAGTGTGTCCATGATATTATCCCCGTTCACGGGAATAATATATACACGACTCTAAGATACTGTTCAATAGTGGATTACAGCGCAATAGAAACAGATGATGCGCTGTTTCGCTGGCGCCAGAACTAAGTGTCAGCTGCTTACGTACGAAGGGTTCTTCGCGCGGCGGCCAGCTGCCTTGCCACAGCACCGGGGCCGGTTCCGCCATCAAGCTCGCGGTGTGAAATCGTAATGGCGGGGTCGAGGTCGCGCATGACCGACTTGTCGAAGAGCCGGTGCGCATCCAGGATTTCGGAAGGTTCGAGCTCGTTCAACTCAAGGTTGCGCTCCTCGGCGCTTCGAACCAGCGAGCCGACCGCGGCGTGAGCTTCGCGAAAAGTCGCACGCTTCCTGACGAGATGATCGGCCAGGTCCGTGGCCATCATGGAGCCAGTGACAGCGTCTCGCATTCGTGACGTGTTGAAGCGAAGCGTATGCACGGTACCGGCGACAGCCGGCAGCAACAAATGCATCGCGTCGAGCGCATCGAACAGCGCACGCTTGTCATCTTGAAAATCCTTGTTGTAGCCGCTGGGTGTGCCCTTCAGCATGGTCAGCAGCGACACGAGGTGTCCGGTCACGCGCGCGGCTGAACCACGGGCCAGCTCGAGCGCATCGGGATTGCGTTTCTGCGGCATCATCGAGCTACCGGTACTGAACGCATCGCCAAACCGGACGAACCCGAACTCAGCCGAACCGAAGAGGATCAGGTCTTCGGCCAGTCGCGAAAGGTGCGTGCCCAGCGTGGACAACGCATACACGGCATCAAGCATGAAATCGCGGTCCCCGACCGCGTCAATGCTGTTTGGAGAGATCGAATGAAACCCGAGCGTGCGCGCGAGGCGCTTTCGATTGACGCGAAATGCCGATCCGGCAATGGCGCCTGAGCCCAAGGGGAGCACTCCAGCGGAGCGCCGTGCATCGGTGAGCCGACGTCGGTCCCGCTCGATGGCCCAGAAATGGGCGAGCAGCCAGTGCGCAGCCAGCACAGGCTGCGCGCGCTGCAGGTGCGTGTAGGCCGGCATCAGTGCGTCGCCAACGGTCCGCGCGCGGTCGTAGAGGGATTTCTGCACCGCCTTCGCTGCGCCCAGGATGTCCGCGAGTTCGCGCATCACCAACATGCGCGACCCGGTCGCGACCTGGTCGTTCCGACTGCGACCGGTGTGCAATCTCGATGCAACCGCGCCGATCTCATCATGGAGCAAGCGGTCCACCAGTGTATGCACATCTTCATCGGATGCTGTCGGCTCCACGCCTGCAGCGAGTTTCCGATGCACGCGATCGAGCCCTGCCCTCATCTTCCGGACTTCCGCTCCGGTCAGCACCCCGGCCTCGCCGATTGCCGTAGCCCAGGCCTTCGAGAGTTCCACGTCGTAGGGCCACAACCGGATATCCACACCGATCGAGCGATTTACCGCAACGAGCGCTGGGTGGGATCCCCCGGCAAAGCGGCCACCCCACAGTTGGTGCGATGTCGCTGACGCAGGCGTGGCGGCGCGACGCGGTGTCACGCGAACTCCGGTGCGATAGGCACGATAAACAAGACCTCCCTGATGTAATGAGTCGCCCCAACCCGAGATCGCATGGCGTTCAAATAAATATGCGCGCCGAGGAGCGAATTCAACGTGGTCCTTCGCCGGGCTAACGGCGCGACAGCGAAAGGAGCCTGCGCGAGACGCGTTCGCGCGCGGCATCTGACCGGCAGATAATCAGGATGGTGTTCTCACCGGCGATCGTGCCGAGGATGTCGGGCGAATCTTCCGAGTCGATCGCCTCGGCGATCGGCTGCGCGCCGGCAATCTTCGTGCGCACGACGATCAACTCGCGAACCGTGTCGAGGCGGGCGAAGAACTGCGGCAGGATTTCGGCCAGGATCGCGCGCCCCTCTGAGGCCGGGGTCGAGTCCGCGCTCGTGTAGCGGGCGCCACCGGCGGTGGCCACCCGAGCCAGGCGCAGGTCGCGCATGTCGCGCGACAGCGTGGATTGCGTGACCTCCCAGCCGCGCTCAAACAACAGTTGCCGCAACTCTTCCTGGCTCCCGACGGAACGAGAGGCGACGATTTCTCGGATCACCTGCTGGCGGTCTTGCTTTGCAGCTGACATCGGCGGAGTCGGGTAGGCGTGGACGGAGCCCGGCAGGAAAGATACAGGAGGTTGACATCATTATGCAGCAAGTATATTCATTATTCATGCATAAACTGCCGGTCGGGGTGCTCGGCGCAAGTGGCTACGCCGGGCGGGAACTCTGTGCGCTCATTAGCCAGCATCCGGGGCTGTCGCTCGCGTTTGCGACGGCGAACTCGCAGGCTGGAACGACTGCGGAGTTGCCGGGCGGAGAACGCATCGAATTCATCACCAAGGAAGCCGCTCCTGTAGGCGATGTTGCGCTGGTGTTTTCGGCGCTTCCGCACGGCGCTTCACGCGAATGGGTTGAACGCGCGCGTACCGCTGGCGCGCGCGTGGTGGATCTTTCAAACGACCTTCGCATTGGGAACGGCTCGAACGGCGTGCCGTATGGTCTCACCGAAGCGCGCCGCGATACGATCCGCGGTGCGGAACTCGTGGCGAACCCCGGCTGCTATCCGACCGCCATTCTCCTGGCACTCTTGCCACTGGTTGAATCCGGCCTGATTGCTCCTGGCGCAACAATCTCGGTAGCCGCCGCGAGCGGGGTAACGGGCGCGGGTCTCACCCCGCGGCTGGACCTGCTCTTCGGCGAGGTCACTGAAAACTTTCGAGCATACGGTGTCGGGAACACGCACCGGCACTTGAATGAAATGCGCGCCCTGCTCGCCGAGCACGGCGCTGACTGCGACTTGTTGTTCACGCCGCACCTGCTTCCGACCGCGCGCGGCATCCTGGCCACAATCACTGTTCCTGTGACGAGCGTGCCCGACGACCTGCTGGGCGTGTGGCGGCGCCGATATGTGGGCGAGCGCTTTGTGGAGATCGTGGACAGTATGCCCGAACTGCGCCACGTGGTCCATCGAAACACCGTGCGCATTTCGGCCGTGGCGGCCGCACACCTGCGCCAGCCCACGCTGCTGGTCTTTTCGGCGATCGACAATCTCGTAAAGGGTGCTGCCGGGCAGGCCGTCCAGAACGCCAACCTGATGCTGGGGCTCGAAGAAACGCAGGGACTCCCGGCGTGACGAGTCGTGTATCGGTCGTGAAGGTGGGTGGGCGGGCGCAAGGCGATCCGGCACTTGATCAAGCGATTGCAGCGCAAATCAAGAACGGCCGTCGCGTGTGCGTCGTGCACGGCGGCGGCGATGAAGTCAGCGCCATGCAGCGTCGACTCGGAATGGAGCCGCGGTTCTCGGGAGGGCGCCGCGTCACCAGCGAGGAAGAACTCGAGGTCGTGCGCATGGTGCTCTCGGGCACCACCAACAAGCGGCTGGTTGCGCGATTCTCGATCGCGGGTCTGCGCGCGGTCGGCATCTCCGGCGAAGACGGCGGCCTGTTTTCCGCCGGTGTCGTGGACGCCAAGCGGATGGGCCGCGTCGGAGGCGCGCTCCAGGTGGATGCAGCGCTGGTGCGACACCTGCTTGCTGGCGGGTACGTTCCCGTGATCTCGCCGCTGTCGCGCGATGCCGGCGACCCTCAGGGGAGCGGGCTGAACGTGAACGGCGATGACGCGGCTGCTGCACTGGCCGGCGCGCTGGGCGCGGATGAGCTGGTCCTGGTCGCCGACGTCGCGGGCGTGCTCGATAACGGACACGTTGTACCCGAGCTTGATGACGCGACCGTGCGGGCGATGATCGCAGACGGGCGAGCCGGCGGTGGAATGGCGGCGAAGCTCGAAGCGGCGCTCGCAGCAAGCAAGCAGGGCGTGGACACGGTTCGCATTACTGACATCTCGGGTATTCCAACGGCATCGGCGGGCACGCGTGTGCTCGCGGGTGTCGGTCATTCCAAAGGCTAGGCGCCATGGGCACTTCCACGATGCCGTCTCGATCCAATCCCACGTCCACTTCATCGGCAGTACCAACGAAGCCGAACTCGCCGAGTACGCTGGTTGGCGTGTACCGAAAACCCGCCGCAGAGTTCGTGCGCGGTGCCGGGGTCGAACTGTTTGATGCCGACGGGAAGTCCTATCTCGATTTCGTCGCGGGTATCGCCGTCAACGCGCTCGGGTACGGTGATAGCCGGCTCGAGCAGGCGTTTGCGCGCGCCCTGGATGGTTCGCTGATCCACATGTCGAACCTCTACCGCACAGCTCCAGCTGAGAAGCTCGCCGATGCGCTGGTCGCCGCCAGCTTTGCGGATCAGGTGTTCTTCTGCAACTCAGGCGCCGAGGCGAACGAAGGAGCGTTCAAGATGGCGCGACGCTGGGGGCGAGGTGTCGGCGGCGTGGCAAAACACGAGATACTCGCGCTGCGCGGCGGGTTTCATGGCCGACTGTTCGGCACGCTTGCCGCGACAGATCGTCCGCAGTACCGCGCGCCGTTCCGGCCGCTGGCCGGCGGGATCTCGATCATCGAACGGGACCTGGATGACCTTGCGGCATCGCTGAATCCCGAGACAACCGCGGCCGTGATCGTCGAGCCGGTACAGGGAGAAGGTGGGGTGCGCGTGCTGGATCCTGCGTTCATGCGCGCGCTGCGGGACATCACACGCGAGCGGAACGTACTCCTGATCCTCGACGAGATTCAGTGCGGCTACGGACGCACGGGCGCATTCTGGGCGTACGAGCATTCCGCGATCATTCCGGACATCCTCACCACCGCGAAACCCATGGCCGGCGGACTTCCGATGGGCGCCGTCCTCGCAACTGCGGATGTTGCGTCGGCGATGCAGCCGGGGGATCACGGAACCACGTTCGGGGGCGGACCGTTCGTGGCATCGGTTGCGCTGCACGTCCTCGAGCGACTTCGTGCGCCGGAGTTGCTGGCGAACGTTCGCGCGCGAGGGATTCAGTTGAGCGATGGACTCGAGCGACTGCGAAACGAACATGCCGCGATTCGCGCCGTGCGCGGCATCGGGTTGATGTGGGGCGTTGACGTCACCATGCCTGCGCGTGAAATGGTGAGCCGTGCCATGGAGCTCGGGCTTCTCGTGTGCTCGGCCGGTGAGCACACGGTCCGTTTGCTGCCCCCACTGATCGTGAGCGAAAAGGACGTCGCGAGGTTCCTCGTCCTGTTCGAAGAGGCGATTCGAGGGTAACAGCGAGTAATGCGTTGCCGCACAACGCATTACGGCCCTCCCCGGGGGACCCTCGGGCGGCGGAGGCGGGGTCGCAATCGGGGCCTCACCTAGCGCGCCTGCGCGCGCCCCACGCATCGTTCCGGCCGTGCCCGGTTGCTGCGAACCGGGGGTAATTCACACAGGACCAGGACGTGCAAATGAGCGTACGCCCATTTTCGCGCGATATGTCGCGCGGCTCCGCTGGCTCCGCTGGCTCCGTGTCGCGAATTGTCGGCGCGGCCCTGGGCTGTGCGATTGGTAGCGCGCTTGGTGCCGTGTTTGTGTCTTCGTGTGCGACCGCGCAGTCAGGGACCGCGGGATCCCGAAGTGGGACGGAGCGGCCCGCGCTCGTCGTCATGCTGACGATCGACCAACTCCGTGCGGACTACCTCGACCGGTTTGGCTCGCAGTTCACGGGTGGCCTCCGCCGGATTGCCACGGAAGGGGCGTTGTTCAAGAACGGGTTCCACGACCACGGGATCACCGAGACGGCACCAGGGCATGCCGCAGTGCTTTCGGGCCGATTCCCGGTGCGCACCGGAATCGTGATGAACTCGCAAGGAGTGAACAACGTCGCGAACGCGCAGGTGATCGGCGCGAACGAAGGTGTGTCGGCTTCGCCGGAGCGCTTTCGCGGCACCACGCTCCTCGACTGGATGCGGGCGGCGAATCCCGCGACCAAGTGGCTCTCGGTAAGCCGGAAGGACCGGGGCGCGATCCTCCCGATTGGCAAGAGTAAGGGGGACGTCTATTGGTACCTGCCGACCGGCGAGTTCACGACGTCTGGGTACTACGCGGACACGCTGCCGACGTGGGTTCGCCAGTTCAACGCCCGACGGATTCCACACTCCTATGCCGGCAAAACCTGGGACCTGTTTCGAGACGCGTCGGCGTACCCTGAACCGGACACGGTTTCGCTCGAAGCCAACGCCGCCGGTGGTGATATCACGTTTCCGCACGCTGCGCCGCGTGATCCTGCCCAGATGGCGGCATCGTTCGCCGCGTTTCCCTGGATGGATGAACTGACGCTCCAGTTCGCCCTGCACGGAGTGCGGTCGCTCGGCTTGGGTGCGGACGCGGGCCGCAGCGACCTGCTCGCGATCTCGCTCTCGACCACAGACGCGATCGGCCACCGGTTCGGCCCGGATTCGAGGGAGCTGCACGACCAGATCCTGCGACTCGACGCGGCGCTCGGGGCGTTTCTCGATTCACTGACCGCGCTTCGCGGACCGGGCCGTGTGGTGCTGGCGCTCTCCAGCGACCACGGCGTCGCACCGTTCCCGACGATTCGGTCCCCCAATTCACCGAACGCCGACGCAAAGCGTGTTTCGCTCGACTTGCCGTGGAAGGCGTTCCTGCAACGGCTTGCAGCCGCTCGCGTGGACACGAACGCCGTTGCGCTCGACGATGGGCTGGTAATCCTGCGGATGGAGGCTTTCAGCCGGGTTCGCGGTGGCGCGGACGCGCTGCTCGAGTCGTTCGCGAGGGATGTCCGGAGACTGCAGGGTGTCCAGCGAGTAGACCTGATGACCGACCTGGCCAAAGCGGACACGACGCGTGACGTGATTGCCCGGCGCTGGCTGCACATGTTCGCACCGACGTCGAATGTCCGCCTGATCGTGACGCTGACTCCGTACAGCTACTGGCTTTCCACCACGTACGCGAGCCATGGATCGCCGCACGACTACGACGCGCAGGTTCCCGTTGCATTCTGGGGCCGTGGTGTGAGCGGTGGCGTACGCGCCGATTCCGTTCGTGTCGTGGATATCGCGCCGACGCTCGCTGCGATCCTGGCTGTGCGTCCAACGGAGCCGGTCCTGGATGGCCGTGTACTCCGGCAGGCGATTCAACCCTGAACCAGATTTCCATCGCATGGCATCGGTTCCGAAAGTGCTCGAGCAACGGTCAATCGGCCGAGGCGGTCACCAAACATCAATCCTCGGGTTGAGCACGCGGCGCTTGGCGGCGGTGGGGCAGAAGGCCGCCACGCGGATCATTCACGAAGCGATTGACCATGGCGTGAACGTGATCGAGACGGGGCACGAGTACGGTGACGGGGCGATGGAACGATGGCTCGGTCTCGCGCTGCGAGATGGCTATCGGGACCGCGTGAAGTTGATGTGGCAATGCTGCGCGCCGCTTCGCGACTACAAGACGGCGATGCAGCAGTTCGAGGAGTCGCTCGTGCGCTTGCGGACCTCCACGGTCGAGATTTGGAGCTTTCACGACGTCATTTATGACAACGACGCCGAGTGGATGTATGACCATGGCGGCCTCGACGCCGCGCAAGAAGCCAGGGATCAGCGCCGCGTGCGCTGGATCGGGTTTGGAGGGCACAAGGCGCCTCACATACACCTGAAGCTCCTGGCGCGCGGATTTCCCTGGGATGTCGTGGCCATGCCGCTGAACCCGCTCGATGCGTCGTTCCGGTCGTTTGAGAGGCAGGTGTTGCCTCAGGCCATCAAGCAGGGTGCGGCGGTGTTCGGATGCAAACCCGTTGCCGGCGGCGCGCTGGCAACCATCCGCGGCTCCAAGCCGGAAGATGCATTTCGGTATGTCTGGTCACTGCCCGTCAGTTCGGTGTTGTGCGGAATGGATTCGCCGGCCGTCCTGAAGAAGAACCTCAAGTCCGCCGCGGCGTTTCAACCGTTCCATGCCGGTGAGATGGATGCGCTCCGGCAGAAGACGCGTGTCGCCGCGGGCGATGGGCGATACGAGCGGTACAAGACCACGCAGGATTTTGACGGGCGCGCGGGTCAGCTGGCCCACGGATTCATCAAGAAGTGACTTCGAACGATCCGGGGTTCGCCTCAGCGAGCGATCGCGAGTCCCCGACCAGCAGCCTGATCATTGCGACGTACAACTGGCCGGGCGCGCTCGCGGTCGTGCTCCGCAGCGTGTGTGCCCAGCGCGTCCTGCCGACGGAAGTGCTCATTGCTGACGACGGATCGAACGCCGACACCGCTCGAGTCGTTGATCAGGCCAGCCGGGAACTGACGGTTCCGATGCGCCACATCTGGCATCCCGATTCGGGATTCCGGCTCGGCACCATTCGGAACAAGGCAATCGCGGCTGCGCGGGGGCAGTACATCCTGCAGCTCGACGGTGACATGGTGCTCCACCCCGAGTTCGTTGCGTCGCACATTCGGTTTGCGCGGCGCGGCAGCTATGTGCAGGGCAGTCGCGCCATGCTCGACGACCGGCGCACGCAAGCGGTGCTCACGAGTGGTGTCGTGCGACTGGGGCCGTTCTCCCGTGGCGTAAGGAATCGGGTCAACGCGCTGCATGCGCCGTTCCTGGCTCCGATCGTCCGGGGACCCACGGATCCCATCCGACGTACCAGGGGATGCAACATGGCGTTCTGGCGCGACGACCTGATCCGCGTCAACGGCTACGACGAAGCGATCGAAGGCTGGGGACGCGAGGACAGCGAGCTGGCGGCGCGCCTGCAGAACGCCGGCATCCACCGGCGAAACCTGAAGTTCTCGGCCGTTGCATGGCACCTGCATCACGCGACGAGATCGCAGGATTCCGTGGCGCGCAACCATGCCGTGTTCGAGCGGACCGTGCGCGAGGGACGCACGCGATGCGCACAAGGCCTCGACCAGTGGCTGACCGGCGCCGGCGTTGCGGAGCCACCGCGTGGGTGAGGTCGTTGCCGTCGTCGGACAAGCCGCGCTCGGCGTGGTGCTGCTCCTGGCCGCGTGGTGGCCGATTCGCGCACGGGTCGCCCGCCAAACCGAACGCAGGTTCGAGCGCCGGTACCCTCGAAGCGCCGATGGGGTGGTCATCGGCGCGGAACCGGTCCGGATGGTCGGGAGCCGCCGCGGGCGGTGCCTGTTGCTGCACGGCTTCAACGACTCGCCCCAGTCCATGCACGCGTTGGCGCGCGCCATTCATGCGCGCGGATGGAGCGTCGACGTGCCGCTGCTCCCGGGCCACGGCCGGAATCTCCAGGCGTTTGCGCGCGAAGGGAGCGCAAGCTGGCTGGATGCCGCCCGGAACGCGTGCCAGGAAGCGCTGGCTACCGGCGAGCCGACGGCGGTTATCGGGTTGTCGATGGGCGGGGCGCTCGCCCTGATATTGGGTGCCGAGCTCCCGCAGATCCGCGCGATTGTCGGAATCGCGCCGTACGTCGGGACACCGCGCCTGCTCGATCTCGTGCTCCCGCTCGGGCCGATCGCGAGCATCGGGTCGCGCTACCTCATCGGGAGTCGCCGTCCATCCATCCTCGATCGCGACGCGGCGAACGCGATCATCGCATATCGGGCGTCAACTGCGCGACTGCTCCGTGAGCTCGCGCGGGTGACCCGGGCGGCGGCCCGCGCGTTGCCGGCGGTGAGCCAGCCCGTCCTGGTGCAGCAGTCGGTAACCGATCCACGGATCTCCGTGCGGACCGCACTGAAGGGATTCGATCGCATCGGGTCAAGGGACAAGCAGCTTGACTGGATCACTGGCGCCGGCCACGTGCTCACGGTGGACTACGGCCATCGCGAGCGGACGGAGCGTATCCTCGCCTGGCTTGAACCACGGCTGGTGTAGGGAATCCCCAGGATCCGCCCGCTATTTTTCCCGCATGCCGACGATTCGCTGCGCCAGGTGCGGAAAAGACAAGGATGCGTTCGACCGAGCCCCGTTTCCCGGCGCGATTGGCGCGCGCGTGATCGCGGAAACATGCCGGGACTGCTGGGGAGATTGGCTGAAACAGCAGACGATGCTGATCAACCACTACGGACTCGACGTCATGAACCCCGAGGCGCGAAAGTTCCTGACGCGCAACCTCGAGGCGTTCCTCTTCAAGTCTGGAAGCTCCGACGCCATTGATACGTCGAAGCAGGGGACGATCAACTACTGACCGTCATGCCGGGTGCGGCGCGTGACTAGGCCGCGCCGGCGACGTACTTCGCGAAACGCCCGCAGTTCTTGCAGCGCAGGGTGACCTGACAGCGCGGCGGCGGCGGTACGTCGTTTGGATCGCGCTCAATCGCGCCGGAGCAAGAAGGGCACGACAGCGGCGTGCCGTTCCGGTCGTTCGCGATGAGGTTGAGGGCCTGAGCGGGGTTATAAGAGGCCGGGCGGGGCTTACGCATCTACACTCCGAATTCGGTGCATCCTGCAGCCGCGAACTTCGCGGCCCTTCGCGCGATCAAGAGTGGTCAATCTAACGACTTTTTGTCCCAATTCGAAGGGGCACGGACCACACGCCGCGCGATACAACTCGCGCGAGTGAATATGCGTAACCCGTTGTCTGGTATTGTCTTAGTGCGCGGCTACTGGAGGACTGGGAGGGCTCGGATTCGCTCTCGCCATTCTGACGGTCCTGTTTCGTGGACGTTGCCGCCGCCGGCATCAACTGCCACGGTCACCGGCATGTTCTCGACGGTGAACTCGTAGATGGCCTCCATGCCCAGATCCTCAAACGCAACCAGTCGTGTGCTCCGGATGGCCTTGGCAACGAGGTACGCGGCACCACCGACCGCCATCAAGTACGCGGCTTTGTGCTTTCGGATTGCCTCCAGCCCGACCGGCCCCCGTTCCGCCTTGCCGATCATCGCGATGAGGCCGGTGTTTGCGAGCATCATCTCGGTGAACTTGTCCATGCGCGTTGCCGTCGTTGGCCCAGCCGGCCCAACGACTTCCTCACGGACGGGGTCAACGGGGCCCACGTAGTAAATGACCCGGTTGGTGAAATCCACGCCGTCGGGGAGTCCCTGTCCCTTCGCGAACAGGTCGGCGATGCGCTTGTGCGCCGCGTCGCGACCGGTCAGCATCTTGCCGTTGAGGAGCAGTCGGTCGCCGGCTTTCCAGGTCGCCACCTCCGCCGGTGTGAGGGTGTCGAGGTTGACTGGGCGTGCGCTGGTGTCGGGCTTCCAGGTGACATCGGGCCACTCAGCGAGCGACGGCACCGGGAGCGATGCCGCGCCGGAGCCGTCGAGCGTGAAGTGCGCGTGGCGCGTGGCCGCACAGTTCGGGATCATGGCGACCGGCTTGGATGCCGCATGCGTCGGATAATCCAGGATCTTCACGTCGAGCACGGTCGAGAGACCGCCGAGTCCCTGGGCCCCGATCCCCAATGCATTCACCTTGCCGTACAGCTCGATGCGAAGTTCCTCGACCTTGTTCTTCGGGCCTCGCGCGCGGAGCTGTGCCATGTCGATGTGCTCCATCAGCGATTCCTTCGCGAGCAGCATGGCCTTCTCGGCGCTCCCGCCGATGCCGATCCCGAGCATGCCGGGTGGGCACCACCCCGCCCCCATTGTCGGCACGGTCTTGAGCACCCAATCCACGATGGAGTCGCTCGGGTTCAGCATGGCGAACTTCGACTTGTTTTCGGATCCGCCGCCCTTGGCCGCGATGCGGACATCCACGGTCGCACCGGGCACGATCTCGTAGTGCACGACGGCCGGGGTGTTGTCCCGCGTATTCTTGCGCGAGAACGCGGGGTCGCTCACGATCGAAGCGCGAAGCACGTTGTCGGGCTGCAGGTATGCGCGGCGGACGCCCTCGTTCACCATGTCCGTCACCGACATGGTAGCGTCCCATCGCACGTCCATCCCGACGCGTACAAACACCACGACGATCCCCGTGTCCTGGCAGATCGGACGATGCCCCTCCGCGCACATGCGCGAGTTGGTGAGAATCTGCGCAATCGCATCCTTGGCGGCGGGCGCCTGCTCGAGCCGATACGCCTCGGCGAGCGCGCGGATGTAATCAACCGGGTGGTAGTACGAGATGTGCTGGAGGGCGTCCTGGACGGACTGGATGAAGTCGTCCTGCTTGATCGTTGTCACCGCGCGGGTCCTGTTGGGGCTGCGGAGGAAATTAGCCGACGAACGGCCCCGATCCCGAGTAGCGGTCCGACGGCCAGCAGGGCAAAGACCCAAGGCCAGCCGGCGAGCCGGACGACGGCGGGAACCACCTGAACCGTCAGTGTGGTTAGGAGGAATCCAAGCGAGACTTGCAGCGTGACGGCCGTTCCGACCGCGTACGCCGGCACACTTTCGGTGACCAGCACGCTGAACTGCGCGCTGTCGGCGATGATGAAGAAGCCCCAAATGAGTGCGACCGGCGCGACGAGCCACGGGGAGCGGCCGAACGTCAGTCCCACGAGCGCACAACAGGCGGCGCTGATCGCGAGCGCTCGGTACGCGAGTTGTGCCCGACCAATACGGTCCGCTACCAAGCCACCCCAGATGCAACCGGCTCCACCAACGGCAATAACGGCGAACCCGAGCAGCTGGCTCGCCGTCGATCCCGCGGGCGTGAGGGCGTGCGAATCCCGGAGTTCACTTGCGGCGAGGAACGCCGGGATCCATGTCCAGTATGCGTAGAGCTCCGCCATGTGGCCGAGGTATCCGCCAAGGGCAAGCCGCCATGGACGCGAGGCGACCACCTCGCGGATTCGCGCCGCGTCAAATGGGCGCGCGGGAAACGCATGAGGACCGTCGCGATAGAGCAGGCCGACGATCGCCGCCGCGACGATTGCGCTTCCGCTTGCCAAGAACACGATGGTGCGGACATCGAGCAACGGCGAGGCGGCGAGCAGGTATGGGCCAGCCTTCCCGACCGTCAGGGCGCCGACGATAGCGCCTACGGCCAAGCCGCGACGCTCCTTGAACCAGGTGGCCGCCATCTTCATCGCAGGCGGGTAGACCCCGGCAAGACAGGCGCCGGCGAGGAAACGCGACGTGAACGCTGCGCCCGGACTCGAAGCGAATGCGAGGCCGAGATTGACGCACGCGCCCGCAATCGCCGAGGTCGCGAAGAGGGTGCGCGCCGCGACGGTGTCCGCGAGGTTCGCGATCGCGACGAAGGCGGTGCCGAAAACGAATCCGAGCTGAACGCTGGTGGTCAGCCACCCGACCTGGCTGTCGGTCAGGCCAAGTGCTGTCCGCAGGCCCGGTGCCGCGGCGCTGCCCGCAAACCAGAGCGACATTCCGAGGAGCACGGAGGTCGCGACCAGCGCGAGCATCCGCCACTCCCGGCTCAGTCCCATGTGTCCGTGCGCCGCCAGATCTTCCGGTCGAGCCGCCAACTCTTCTTCACCGAGAACTCGCTTTCGGCCGGGAACAGCTCGGGGTTCGCCGTTTCCTCGACAAAGTTGTTGCCGTTCGCGGACGCCTGGTCGGCCCAATGCAGGAGTTCGGCCTCAAGGGTCATCGGGCGCACCGCCGCGCCAAACTCGGGCTGACCGTGATGCGATTGGATGAAGTGGTGGAGCTCGAGTTCCTGCGTGGGCGTGAAGGCGCCGTCCGGCAACGCGCGCAGTTTCCGCTCGAGCATCAGCGAACCGAGGACGATGTGCTTGAGCAGCGCCCCCGCCTGCGTTTCCTCAAAGCCCGCGGCGGAAATACCGTAGGCTTCGACCTTCCCGATGTCGTGGAGCAGGGCGCCAACCGTCACGAGGTCTACGTTCGCGCGCATCGTCGCCGCGGCAGCGCGTGCGATCGTCCCCACCTCGACCACGTGCACGAGCAGTCCACCGATCTGGGCATGGTGGCCCCGTGGTGCGCCAGGCGTCGCCTCGAAACGGGCGCGAAAATCGTCATCTGCGAAGAACAGGTCCACGGCCCGGCGGAGGCGTTTCGACGCCATTGCCGTGCGCCATGCGTCAATGTCGCGCCACAGGGCGGTCGGGTCGCCGGGCGCGCGCGGGAGGAACTCCTCGAGGTTGATACTTCTCGTTGGCACGAGCCGTGGAGGCGCCGTGAGCTTGACCTGCCGCTTTCCCTGATAGACTTCCACAACACCGAGTACCTGGACGACCGAGCCGGCGCGCACCGTGGAGATCGCGTTGACCTGCTCCTTCCAGACGTTGGCGCTGATCGTGCCCGAGGCGTTGCCGAGCGTGAGGACCACGAACGGGTCGCCGCTCTTGGTCGTCTTGTCCTCGCGCTGCCGCACCATGAGCTCGTGCTGCACGCGATCGCCGGCGGCGAGCGTCGCGAGGTCGAGCACGGGCGTTATCTCTTCCAGTCGGCGATGAAGAGATTGACGTCGCGTTCGCCCTTCGCGAACCGACCCGCGCCCCAGATCAACCGGCGGCCATCGGGGCTGAACATCGGGAATCCGTCGAACCCGGGGTCCGTGGTCAGCTGTTCAAGGCCGGAGCCGTCGAGGTTCACCAGGAAGAGGTCGAAATTGCGTCCGCGCGGATCCTTGTGGTTCGACGAGAAGATGATCTTCCTGCCATCCGGGGTCCACGACGGGCCGAAGTTTGCGCCGCCGAGTCGCGTCACCTGCCGTTGGTTGCTTCCGTCGGCATTCATCACCCAGAGCTCGACCTTCGCGGGTCGCACGGCGCGCTGCGCAAGCAAGTTCTGATAGTCCTTGAGCTCGGCGGCGTCAGTCGGATGGTTGGCGCGATACACGATCTGCTTGCCGTCCGGCGACCACCACGGGCCGCCATCATAGCCGGGTGTGTTGGTCAGGCGGCGGACATCAGCCCCGTCCACGTTCATCGTGTAGATGTCGAGATCGCCGTCCTTGAGGGACGTGAAGACAATGCGTTTTCCATCCGGCGAGAGGACCCCTTCGGCCGTGTACACGCCGTAGTTCGTGATCCGTCGCATGTCGGACCCGTCCACGTTCGCCGTGTAGATGTCGAACGCGTCGAGGCCCCACACGTAACCCTTCGAGGGATCGGGTCGCGCCGGGCAGGCGTCGCCCGCGGCGTGCGTGGAGCCGAAGAACAGGCGCTTGTCGCCCGGGAGGAACCAGCCACACGTCGTCTTGCCCTTGCCGTTCGACGCGCGCTGCAATCCGGTGCCGTCCGGGCGCATGACGTACTGTTGGTCGCACGCGTGGGTGCCGCGCGTGGACTGGAAGGTGATCCACCGGCCGTCCGAGCTGAAATACGCTTCGGCCTGCGTGCCTTCGTCGGTCAGCTGCCGGACGTTCATCAACCGCGTTTCATCCGCGCGGGCGGTGCGGGCAATGTTCACCTGCGCGAGCGCAGGGGCGGCGAATGCGAACGCCGCGGCACACGCCGCCAGGCGGACTTTCTGGGCTTTCATGAGTTGTGCTTAATGTCTGGGTGTTGGCGCTACTTCTTGGGGCCGCCCTGCGCCGCCGCCGTTGCCAGCAGCTCACGCGTCGATGCGCCCCGGCTGAGCAGCTGCAGCGCGCGACGGAGTTGGGCATCGTCACCGGCGAGCCGTCGCTTCGCCGTGGAATCGCCGAAGGCCAGCGTGGCGATGCGGCTGTCGAGCATGCGGGTCACGTACGGCTGCGCGGCGTCGAAATCCTTGCGCTCGATGGCGACGCCCCGTTTCGTCAGCCGTTGGAAGAACTCGTTGCGCATCTCGGGCGTCACGACAAAATCCGGCTTGATCGTCGTGCGCAGCTCGAAGGCGTAGTCGTACAGCGCGAGGTACGCTTCCTGCGACTTGGACGCCAACTGGCGGTCGAACCGCTGCTCGAGGGTCGTCAGCGTGTCGTACGGAACGATGATGTCAGGCGTGATGGCGCCACCACCGTACACGGTCCGGCCGGCCCCCGACTTGAACTTCGGGCGGGCCGCGCGAGCGGAATCGGATTCGAGCGAATCAGGATGGACTTCGACGAGTTGGCCATCATCGTTGAGTACTCGCTCCCGCTGAATCGAACGACCGCTGGGTGTGTACCATTTCGCCGTCGTCAACTTGATCGCGTAATTGCCGTCGAGGCGATACATGGACTGCACCAAGCCCTTGCCGAACGACGTCGTCCCGAGGATGAGCGCCCGGTCATGATCCTGGAGGGCCCCCGCGACGATTTCGGAGGCTGACGCTGAGCGACCGTCGGTCAGGATCACGAGCGGAATCGTCGGCGCGACCGGCGTTCCTGTCGTGACGTGTGTCACGGTGGGCTCGCCGCGCGCGCGCACGCTGACGATCTCCTTTCCCTTCTCGAGGAACATGTTGGTGAGCGTATCGGCCTGCTCGAGGAAGCCGCCCGGGTTCCCGCGCAGGTCGAGCACGAGGCCGCGCGCTCCCTCCGCTGTCAGGCGCGCGAGCGCCTGCTTGACCTCCGTCGACGCGGTCTCGCTGAATCCCTGCAACGGGATATAGCCGACCTTGTTCTCCAGCATGATCGCGTACGGGACCGCGGGGATGCGGATCACCTCGCGCGTAAAGGTCACGGCGAACTCACCGCTTCCGGGCCGCAGGAACTTCGCGGAGACCTGCGTGCCGGGCTCGCCTTTGAGGCGTCCGGATACCTGCTCGGTCTTCCATCCGCGGATGTTCGTCGTGTCCACACCGATGATCTTGTCGCCCACCCGGATGCCCGCGCGTTCGGCGGGCGTATGCGGGAAGACCTTCGCGATCGTGGTCACGCCTTCCTGGCTCTCGATCGTCATCCCGATTCCACCGTAAAACCCGGCGGTGTTCTGGTTGAACATCTCCAGATCCTTGGGAGTGTACAGCTCGGCGTACGGGTCCTTCAGCTCGGCGACGAGCCCGCGCGCGGCCTTCTCGTACAGTCCGCCAACGCCGAGCGAGTCCACGAAGCGCTCGTTGACGATCGCCACCACCTGCTGGAACAGTCGTACGCCGCTCTGGGCCGCCCTCTGCTGGAACACGAACCCACCCACGAGCACGGGAGCCGCGAGCGCGAGTGCGAACAGGAGTTTACGGGTGCGAGGCGTAGGCACGGGAAGACGGGGCCGAGGGATGGAGACGGTTCGAACCAGGCGCCGCCAACTATAAGAGGCGGCAGCTTGGAGAATACCTGATCAATACGCCTGGCGCAAAGCGCTGGTTCCCGACCGCCGGGGGGTTTATGAGGTGTGGTCTAGGCCTGCCGCGGGCGGAGCGTGTAGGCGACAAGCCGGGACCCGCTGTCCTGCTCGATCGTGGCACCGGAGATGATTCCCGCGCTGACGAGCATCTCGTGGGCTGGCAGCAAAACGCGCTGCAAGTGCGAGGGGTAGCGTTGCACGAGCGGAAGTTGGTCGGCAAGGGCGTCCAGCGAGATCGTCCATTTCTGTCCGACATCGGCGCGGACCGCCTCGAGCAGCCGGTAAATGCGACGCGCCACCGGCGACGACAGGGCGAAATAGCGCATGGACGACAGCTGCACGGTGTATCCGGCCGCGATGTTCGCCCGGAGCTCGCGGCCGATCGTCACCCTCGCATCGCCCGGTTCGTTGTTGGTCATCGAGGAGAAGAGCGCCAGCTGGTCGCGCTCAACGATTCGACGCCGGTCAATGTGCACCGCCGCGAGCACCGAAAAGTTCAATGTGGCCGCCGCCGCCGCCGCGGCGTCGTGATACGCCCGTTCCGACTCAAGCGACGTGCGTTGGAGGCGGTTCAAGGCCGCCCGAAGCTGCTCGTATGTGCGCCCGTCCACCCGGCGCCCCATTGAGCGAAGAAAGGCGTGCAACGTGAACGTGAGCACGCCGTCGGCCGGCGCGCCCGCCTCGAAGAACCGGCGGAACAGCTCGACATAGACATCCTGGTCGAATGTCCCGGGAACGCGCTCTCCCGGCGCGGGCAGCACCCGCCAGCGCCCCCCCGTGGTGGGCGTGAATGCGGCGGCCGCGTCTTCGGCCGAGTCGCTCAGCCGAAAGAGCGGCAGGCGTTCGAGGGACCGGTCCAAGACGACGACGCGCGACTGCGCCCGTCGGCGACCGGCCGCGTTCATGCGGCCACCTCGATGACCTGCCCGGTGACGTGGATCGCGCCGGGCGACATCAGGAACGCCATCGCAGCCGCAACCTCTTCCGGTTCGACGTACCGGGGCCGATCGCCCATGGCGGCGACGTTGGTTCCGGTGCGGATGGTACCGGGCGCAATGGCGTTGGCGCGCACCCCATGCTCGCGCTCTTCGTACGCGACGGTGCGCATGAGCGCGAGCACGGCACTCTTCGCCATCACGTAGCCGGCCAGTTCTCGCGCGCGTGCGTGCGGCATTGCCGAGGCGCTCGCGACAAACACGACCAGGCCGCGCGCGTCACGAAGGGCGGGAAGACATGCCCGAGTCGTCGCCCACGCCGTCATGGCGTTGATCGCGTACTGACCGGTAATCGTCGCCGAGTCGCTCGATGCTACCGGGCCACTGGCGGCGAAACCGCCGGCGGCGTTGATCAGGACATCGATTCCGCCCAGGTGCTCGCGAAGTTGCCGGGCCAGCGCTTCGGTTTCCGCGACCGAGGACAGGTCTGCGGCGAACGGGGAGACCACGGCCCCGCGTGTGCGGAGTTCCCGTGCGCGGTCGTCAGCGGCCGCTTGCGTACGCGCGACGATCGCGACGCGCGCGCCAGCGTGTGCGAACGTCTCGGCGAGTCGCTCGCCAAGCTGTCCCGCACGGCCAACGCCCGTGATGACGATCCGGCGCCCGTCCAGCGTGCCGGCGGTGAGGGTCACCGGTCGTCAGCCCGGCCAAGAGCGGCCCGAACCGCCTCGCGCATGGCTATGAGCGACCCGTGAGATGCGGCGTCGCCGCGAACGTGCAACTCAATACCGTCGGCGACGACAACACGCTGCCACGGAGACGGCTCGTCGGTGGCCGCGATGATCGCGCGGTCGCTCCCAACCTGCAGTGCGGGCGCAAGTGATTGTGCGACGCGTCGCTCGAGGAGGTCCCCGGTCACGGCGCCATGTTCGGCCTTGATGGCGTCAAGCGTCTGCCCTTCGCGCTGGCGGATCTTGATGGCGAGCAGTTGCAGCAAGTGCCGGTAGTGGTAGGTCGCGGCGGTGCCGCGACCCTCCGGATGATCGATCAACCCTGTGGCAACGTAGAACCGGATCGCGCGCGCGCTCGGGACGGCGCGTGCCGAGGCGTTGGTCGGTTTGAGGCCCGCGGCGTCTACGAGCGCGGTCGCATGCGCCGCGAGCCCGCGTGCGTTCCATGGCGCATAGCGAGCGTGCGCGCGGAGGAGCGTGACCTGTGGGTCGGCCGCCATGGAGGCCGCGAAGCGCGGCGAGGGCACGGACGCCCCCGCCGCTTACTTCTTGGGTCGTGCCTTGGCTTTCGCCGACGCCTTCGTCGGCTTCTTCGCCGGTTTCTTCGTCGGCTTCTTGGCTGCCGGTTTCTTCGCCGCCGACTTCTTTGCGGGTTTCTTTGCCTGCTTTACCGGCTTCTTCGCGGATTTCGTCGGACCCTTCTTGGACGGCTTGGCTGTTGAGCCAGCCTTCGGGGCTGCCTTGGCGCCGGCCTTTGCGGGCGCCTTTGCTGGAGCAGAGGCGACCGGCTTCGCCGAGCCCTTCGGAGCGGGCGTTGCCGCGGGCGTTGCCGCGGGCGTTGCCGCGGGCTTTGCCGCGGGCTTTGCCGCGGGCTTTGCCGCGGGCTTTGCGCCGGCCGCCGGAGTCGCCGGAGGCGGCGGCGGGATATAGCCCTGGGTGAGCAGGGATCCCGGGCCTGGCTTGCGGCCGCGCTTGCGCGGTGGCGCATCGTCGAAGAGGTCGGAATCGTCTTCTTCGTCTACGGCCTCGCCAAGATCGGCGCCGGGCTCGTCATCGTCATCGGACGAGTCCTCGGTGCTGTCCCAGAGGGAATCGCTGTGATCCTTGGTGATCGCCCAGCCGCCGTCTTCATTGTCATCATCATCGTACGACGCGTGACCGCCACCACCACCGTATCCGCCTTCTTCGTCGTCATCGTAACCGCGTTCGCCCACGGCTGCGTCGCTCAACACGGGAATCTCCTTCTGGAGTGCTGAATTAGTGTGGTTTCCGACACCGCTGAATAAGCAGAATTCGTCGCATCGTCAAGCAGTTTCCGGTGCGACAAACTCTGGAACGACCAGCTTCGGAATTACGCCGCAGTCGGCGCCACGTTTGAGAAAGAGCCGTACGGCCTCGCGGCCCGCGGCGCCGTAGTCAACAGTCCAGTCGTTCACATACATCCCGACAAATTCATCCGCCTTCTCACGCTCGAGCCCGCGGGCGTACCGCATTGCGTGGTCTAGGGCACCGTCACGATGGCTCAATGAGTACTTGATACTGTCGCGTAAGTGGCGTGAAATCAAGCGGACATTGCGGTCGCCAAGATCGCGGCGGACGACGTTCCCGCCCAGCGGCAGCGGGAGACCGGTTTCACCGTGCCACCATTCTCCCAAATCGGCCACCAGACGCAGGCCGCGCGTACTGTACGTGAGCTGACCTTCGTGGATGACCAACGCGAGGTCAACGTCGCCGCGTTCGACCGCGTCCTCGACTTGATCAAACGGGGTCACGACCGGTTCGAACTCCGGCTGGTAGAGTCGGAGCGCGAGATACGCGCTGGTGAGCAGTCCGGGAATGGCGACGCGCTTCCCGCGCACGTCGTCGCGCGACATCGACGAACGGGCGACCAAACGCGGCCCGTAGCGATCGCCCATCGAGGCGCCGCTGGACAGCAGCGCATAGCGGTCGGCGAGGTAGGCGTAGGCGTGGATCGAAACGGCGCTGACCTCGAGTTCTCCCTTCAGCGCCCGCCGGTTGAGCGACTCGATGTCCTGGAGCTCGTGGACGTACTCAAAGCCGTCGGTATCGACGAGCCCGTTTGCGAGCGCGTAGAACATGAACGCGTCGTCGGAGTCCGGGCTGTGGGCAACGTGAATGCGCATGCGGCGTAATCGGTCAGTCGTTATCGGGGCGGTGCGACGGCGGGCGCGCGCCCGAGTGCCCGATCAATCTCGCGCTGGTGATCGGTGTATTCCTTGAGTCCCTTGGCCAGTTCAGTGCGCTCCGCCGAGGAGAGCTGGGCGCGAATGCGGGAGACTGCGCCGCCGTCGCGGCGCAGTTCCGCGGCGCGCAGCGCAAGCACGAGGCCGAGGAGGTGCGTGGGCTGCGCTTTGAGGATGGAATCGGCAAAGGCCTTCGCGGTCGGCGCGTCTTCCATCGCGACCGCAATTGTCCCCATGTCGAAGCGCGTGTGGGCGTCAGGCGAGCCGATGCGCTCGTAGGCCAGCAACGCCATGGGCGCGAACATCTGCACGCTGTCACGCTTGCCTTCCTCGCTGTAGCGCATGACACGATCGAAGAGCCGCGCCGTGGCCTCTTCCGGCGTGAGGTTCGAGATATCCGGTGCGCGCGTGGCGCCGCCCGCAAACGGGGCACCCGCGATCGGACCGCCCGCTTCGGGCGAGGCGGCGTCGCTGGCATTCGAGCCGATCTGCTGGCCCGCGAGGAACGTGATCAGCAACAGGAGCGCAGCGCCCGCATACCACATAGGCGAGAAACGCGGCTGCGCCCCGGCGGCCTCTCCCGAGGACGCCATGCGAGTCTTCGGGACGGACGCGAGCGCGTCGGCGAGCGCGTTGCGGGCCGGGCTGCCGCACGATTCGCAATAGCGTGAGCCAGCTGTAATCGCCTCGTCACAGTGCGAACAGGTGGCGTCGGCCTGCACGGCGCCACAGCTCGCGCAGTACCGAGCGCCGGCGGGCTTGCCGCAGGCCACGCATGAGTGTGCTCGAGGGTTGGTCATGACGCCGGAAAGGTAGCCACTCGACAAGAAGACGTTCGCGCGGGCGTTCGCACTGCTGTACGCACTGGTGTTCGCACGATAGGCAACCGGATTTCGGCAGCGATGCTGTCTGCCGCAAGCACACGAAAAGGCCGATATTTCCGGCCCAGGTTCCTGCCCACAATTCCTCATCGATCCGACCCCGTGGCATCCAAGTCCCGCGCGCTCCTGACCGACCTGAGCGGAGCGACGAAGCGCGACATCCTCGAACTCGCGACGGCGCACGACGTGCGCTTTCTTCGGCTCATGTTCACGGATATCCTTGGCGTGAACAAGAACGTCGAGGTGCCGGCATCCCAGTTCGCGAAGGCGCTCGAAGGCGACATCATGTTTGACGGGTCGTCCATCGAGGGATTCGTCCGGATCGAAGAGTCCGACATGCTGCTTTCGCCGGACCTTTCCACATTCCGGATCTTCCCGGGGAACGCCGGCGAGCATCGCGTGGCGCGGTTGATCTGCGATATCACCACGCCCGACGGGCGACCGTTCGACGGGGATCCCCGCGCGGCACTCAAGCGCCAGGTGGAGAACGCGCGAGCGCTTGGTTACACGATGAATGCCGGCATGGAAGCGGAGTTCTTCCTGTTCAAGCAGAGCGCTGACGGCGGGGCAAGCACGGCCACGCACGATGTCGGTGCGTATTTCGACCTTGCGCCAGTGGATCGCGGCGAAGACGCGCGACGCGCGATCGTGGATGTGCTCGAACAAATGGGGTTCGAGATCGAGGCGGCGCACCACGAAGTGGCGCACGGTCAGCACGAGATTGATTTCCGCTATGCGGACGCCCTGACGACGGCCGATAACCTCGCAACGTTCCGCTTCGTGGTCCGGGACG
>VGVM01000001.1 GCA_016874035.1 Gemmatimonadota bacterium | reverse complement strand
GGGCCCACTGCGCATCCGTCAGCTCGACTTTCATCATCACCCCGCTCGGAGCGAGGCCACCTTCCTCTCAAACGACCGAGCGAGGGTTTAGAAACTGCTTCTAGAACCGCCAGAAGCGGAACAGGTCGAGGCCGATCTGGCGCGGCGTGGGCGCAAAGCCGCGCGCCCCAGCGTCCGTCCGGCAGAACACCGCGCTCGTGGGCGGTTCGACGCCCAGCGACAACGTCAGGTCGCGCGACATGCGGTAGTCCACCTTCGCGCCGAACGTGTCGGCGAACGACGGCGCCGTGGACGTCGCGGAGCCGCTGCCGACGAGTTCGCCGACCTGGCAGAGCCCCGCGTCGAGCCGCACGAACAGCCGGTCGCTCAGCTGGCGCGCGCAGTTGAACCGCGTGCCTTGCAGCACCCGACCGCTGACGTCCCGGAGCGACGAGCCGCCGGCCCAGTAGGCATCCAGCCCCGCCGTCGAGAGCTGCGCATCATCGCACAGCCCACCCGAGACGGCCTTGCCGCTCAGCACCGACCCGACGCTCGTGAGCAGGGCGCGCGTTGCCGTCGAGGTGTAGTCGTTCCCGCGACCGCTGATCTCGCTGCTCGGGCCCCCGGTGGTGAGGTAGCTGATGAGGTCGCCAGTCGTGACGCGGATCGAATCCGGGCTCGAAAGCTCGGCGGTCGGCGCGAGTCGGGTGCCGCCGATATGCACGCGAACGCGCACGTCCGGCCGCGCGCCCTGCTGCCCGATCTGCCGCACGACGTGGAGCGCATTGATGTTCAGCGTCGCGTTGAGGTCGGGATCGCCGTAGAAGCGCACCTCGCCGCCCTCGACCGCGAACGTGCGCTGCACCAGGCCGAGATTCAGGCGGTAGGTGCCGCGCACGGTCTGGAGCGGGCCCTCGAGGAGGAGCTGCTGCCGCGCACCGCCGCCGCGTTGCGGCCGCCCGCGCGTGACATTCACGAAGCCGCCCAGCGCGATGTTCGCTTCCTCAGAGCGCAACCAGACGTCCGGCCCCATGCGGATCGGCACGTTCTGCACCGTGAGGTTGTTCATGAGGAGGGTGTCGCCCGCCGCGGCCGCCAGGACGTTCGCAGCGGCGGTCGTGTCGGCGAGGCCGCTGATCGAAAGTTCGTCCACGGCGATCACGCGCTTCTGGTACAGCTCGGTGAGTCGAATCTCGCCGCGCTCCACCGTGAACCCGTCGCCCGCGAGCACACTGCCGCTGCGGCGACCCGACAGCCGGGCGTTCCCGGTGAGGTCGAGTCGCGCCAGGCGCGGGTCGTCCACGACCGTGAATCGCTGCATCTCGACGCCCAGCGCGAACGATGGGTCGGCGATGTCGCGGATCCCGATCGTCCCGCTGACCTGCGCCGTCTTCCCCGCGTCGGTTGAGTCGCGTGCCGACAGTTCGCGGATGACGATGCTGTCCCCGAGGAAGCCGATATCGGCGCGCACGCCGCTCAGCGCGACGTTGCCCATGGGCGCGAGCCGCAACCTCCCGTCGCGAACCGAGAGCAGGCCGGTGGCGCGCGGATGCCGCCACGTGCCACCCAGCGCGAGGTCGAGGTCCATCGTCCCCGATGCGTCGCGCACGGCCGGCACGAAGCTCTCCAGCAGGGCGAGCCCCGCGCTGTCCGTCCGGATGTGCGCCGTGAGCGGTTCCTCGAGGAGGCGCGAGCCGGCGGCGTCGAGCGAAAGATCCAACGGCAGCGATGCGTCCGCGTGCAACGCCGGTCGGCCGCCGCGACGCAGGCCCATGGACGTCGTCAGCCGGCGATTCGCGTAGCGGCCATCCGCATCGAGCGCGTCGAAGCCAAGCGGGCCCAGTCGGCCCTCGCTGAGCGACGCCGTGTAGAACAGGTCGGGCTGTGCGCGCGTGCCGCGCAGCTCGGCGCGGCCCGTCAGGAGGCCGCTCAAGGGCGAGCGGACCTGCAGTACCTCACCGAGGTCGGCGAGCGGCACGTTGCTCGCACGAATGCCAAGCGCGATCGAATCCGTCCCGGCGTTCCGACCGGACGCGTCAATGCGGCCGCCCGTGAGCCCGGCCAGCGCGAGCGTGTCCACGCGGAGGCCGCGCCCCACGAGCGTGAACCGGGACGGCCGTTGCAGGCGCCACGTATTCGACGCCGTCCGGGCCGCCAGCGAGTCCAGCCGGACGACAAACCCGGAATCGGCGAGTCGCTCGATCGCCGCGGTCGCCCGCATGGTCGCGCCCGTGCCACTCACGATCGCCGCGCGCGTGTACGCCTGTCGGCCGGCGCCGACGTCGGCGCGCAGGTCCACGTCCGGAAACACGGAGGTCCCCACGCGGACACCGTCGAGTCTCGCCGTCACTGCGCCGGTCGCGGAATCCGGGAGGCCCGAGAGCGAGACCGCCGCGCGGAGCCCGCGCGCCGTGCCGTCGCGAATCCGAAGTCCATCGCCGCCATCGAGCGCGGCGTCCACGGCGAATCGGCTCAGCTGGCCGGTCAGCGCGCCAAGCACGCGGAACCCGCCCGCCAGCGAGTCCGCGCTCGTCCGCGCGAGATACCGTCGGAGCCCGCCCAGCGAATCCACCGTCACGCGGAACCCGAGCGAATCGGTGACGTCGGAGGACAGGCCAAGACCACCCGCCGCGCGCAGCTCCGCCGCGGTGGATTCAAGACGGAGGCTGTCCACGCGCAGCAGGCGGCCGCCAAAACGCATCGTCGCCTGGCCGCCGAAGACGCGCACGCTGTCCACGACCGACCGATCCACCTGCACCTGCGCCGTGCCGGCCAGCGTGGCCAGCGAATCCCCGCGAAGGTCAACCGTGATTCGCGCATCGAGCTCCGAGGTCGGCAGGGCCGGATTCCCGAGGCCCGTGCGCAGGTCGAACGACGAGAGCGTCGCGCGCGCCACGGCGCCGAACGTCGGCTCAAATCCGTCGAACCGGCCATCCACCTGCACGCGTCCCGCCGGCCCGGAGAGGTCCGCCGTGTACGCGAGGTCGGCAATCGTTCCCTGCGCGCGCATCGTGCCGCTGTATTCGCCGCGAAGCGGCAGCATCGGGTAGGACTTCGCCATGGCGTCCATCGACAGCGGAAGCGCCGTGCCCGCGGCATCCACCGTGACGAAGTCGTCGCCCAACGTCACCCGCGCGGCGCCGCGCACGCGCGTCGGCGCCACGTCGTCGCCGTCGCGATGCACGAGGTCCGCATCGCGCACCCGGACGTCCAGCCAGACGGAATCGAGCACCGCGGTGCCCCCGATTCGCCCGTCGAGCCGCGGGAACAGCGGGTTGAGGAACTGCCCGGTGCGCAGGTCGAAGTGGTCGAGTTCCAGCTCGAACCCGTGAAACTTCGCGAATGCCGGAAAGAGGATATCGAGTTCGCCGCGCCCGACGCCCTTGGCGGTCGCTCCCGGCACGTTGTGGTCCTCGAACGCGAGGTCCGCGCGCTCGACCTTGAACCGGTTCACCGGCCCTCCGGACGCCAGCACGGTGCCGGTGACATCGCCCTTCCACGCATACGGGAACGGCACGCCGTTCAGCGTCTCGAACAGGATGAAGTTCGCGGGCCGCAGCGCGAGGGCCACATCGCGGACCTCCAGCACCGGACCGCCAACGCGGTACGTCATGTCGCCGACGAGCCGCGAGCCCCGGCTCCGCACATCCATGTTCGTGATCACGTAGTCCGTGACTTCGTGGTTCTCACGGCGCGTGAGGATTCGCAGGTCCATGGACCCGCTCCCCACCGTCGGCAGGGTCGGGTAGATCCAGTGGATGTCGGTCAGCGCGACCGTGTCACCGCGCACGCGCACATCCCAGTACATGTTGTTGTTGATCGGCCATTCGACCGAGCCCTTGATCGAGCCGACCGACCCCGGCAGGCGGAAGTGCGGCATGTCAAACCACGCGGTGTCGCCGCGCCAGGTGGCTTCGCCCCGCATCTCGCGGAACCGGAAGGGCGGCACGGTTTCCGTCATGTCGAGCCGCGCGACGGTGAAGCGGCGGCCCGTGCTGTCGGGATGGCGCCAGCGGATGCGCGAGAACGTCGCATCGATATCCTTCCACCGCCACGTCTTCTGGAATCCGCGTTGTCCGCCCAGCGTCACCCGCTCGATGTCGTTGTACGTGTCCGCGAGGTTGAATGCGATCGCGCTGTCGCGCTTGTCCGCCCGCAGGGAATCGGCGGGGCGCCACGGCTTCGTCAGCTGGATATGCCCACCGCGAACGCGCACGTTGTGCAGCATCACCCGCGCGCCGAACGCGGTGCGCGTGAGTCGGGACACAGGCCTCGGTCCTTCGTTGGCCGCGAACACCTTGTTGTAGTTCCACGCCGTGTCGAGTTCCTTCCGGATCACGATGAACGGGTTCGTGGCATCCATGCTGCGGATGATGATCCGGCCGTCGAGGAGGTCGCGCGGATCGTAGTGCACGGTCACGCGACCCGCGGCGAAGAACACGGAATCGCCGCGGTCACGAAGCTCCAGCGTGTCAATCGTCAGGTCGGTCAGGAACGAGCCTGAGAGGCGCCCGACCTTCAGTTCGCCCTGCAAGCCGCGATTGAGGAATGCCGCCAACCGCGCGCGAATCCATTCACGGCCATCGTCGCTCTGGGTCGCCACCACCAGGGCCCCGACGGCCCCGGCGCCGAGCAGCACCATGACGGCGGCGCTGATGAGGACGACGAGTTGGCGGCGGCCCATGCTCAGAACGCCTGGCCGATCGAGATGCTCGGCGTGAGCCGCCGGATGAACGCCGCGCTGCGCGGAGGCGCGAACGTCGCCGGGCAGTCGCCCGCCGCCTGCGCCAGCCGCCCGTCGCTTCCGGCGGTCACGCGCAGCGCGTTGCCGGGGCTCACGCAGAGCAAGGCTCCACCGACTGCCACCGGCGCATCGAAGTACGCCGCCCCGGACGGGCGCTGGTACGCGTTGTACGCGAGGTCGAGCCGGATGAACCCGATCACGGACCGCGCCCGGACACCCAGCCCTGGCGTCCACCGAAGCGCGCGCGAGCCGAGCCTCGTGCCCGTGGTACCCCGGTTCCACACTTCGCCCGCGTCAACGAACGCCGTCCACTGCAGCAGGTCCGGCAGCACGGGGCTGCGGAAGCGCGCCTCGATGTTGGCGACCACGAGTGCGTTGCCACCGGTCGGGACCGTGCGTTCGCCGGGCTCGTCGCTCCTTGCCCGCAGGAACACGGTATCGGCAGGGTTCGACGGCGTCCCACCCGGCAAGCCGTTCGCGCGCACGGTGTCGTACGACGCGGCGATGTACACCGCGGGCCCGAGCTCGTTCTGCGAAAAGCCCCGCACGGTGGTCGGCCCGCCAGCGAACAGCCGTTCCTGGGGCGGCACGAAGAGCGCCGCCTTGCCGAGGGAGAGCGACGGCCCCACGACCGCGCCCAGCCGGAGCCGCGCGGCCAGCGTCACATCCGGCCCCAAGGCCAGGTAGCGCGTGCCGTCGAGCAACACGCGATTGAACTGAAGGGCCGGGTCGCTGCCGGTGTGCCGGCCCGCGGTGCGGAACTCCGCGCGCAGCACGCTGCCGCGCGTGGGATTGAGCAGGTTGTCGCCCGTCTCGCGCGTCCATGCCACGCTGGCGACCGCCAGCTGCTGCGTGCGCTGCAGGGAGCTGCGATCCGCCGCCTCGCAGGCGTTGAACACCGCGCAGAGCAGCGCGGGCTGCGCTTCGGTCCGTCCGTATTCGACCGAATAGCCGAGCAGCGCGCCGACACCCCCGCGACTGCGGGCGAACGTCACGGTGCCGCCGACGGGAATCGTGCGCAGGAAGGCGCGGTACTCCGACCGGCGTTCGCTGTACAGCGTAACGGAAGGGACGAATCCGCCGGCCAGCGCGCCGCGCGACACGGATGCGCCGCCGTAGTAGTTGAGGTCGCGACTGTAGTCGTCGGCCTTCGCCTGCGGACAGAGGGCGTCCAGGCCGCTCAGCGGCGCGCTGATGCCCAGCTTCGACACGCGTGAGCGAAGGTCGAGGCGCGCGGCGCCACCGAACGCGTTGTACTGCGTCAGGTCACCGGTCGCGCGAAAACAATCGAGGGTGCCGTACCCGGCGGCCGTGCGCATGGTGCGCATGTAACCCTCGACCAGGTCGAGTGTCACCCCGATCCGCGACGAGTCGCCGCGCGTCGGACCGGAATCCGTGCGGACGCTCACTTGGTCGTAGGCCTCGGTCTGGTAGAGCGATCGCTTGGCGCGCTCCAGCCGTTCCTCGCTGTACAGGTCGCCCTCGGTCACGCCGGCGACGCGGCGAACCGTCGCGTCGCCGATCCCGCGCGCACCGCCCGCGCGCGGCGCCGCCACCACACGCACGGGACCGATCGTCGCGCGCGCGCCGGGATGGACGCTGAAGATCAGCGACGCGCGATGCGCCGCCACCTCCGTGTCGTACCCGACAAAGACCTCGGCGTCGGGATAGCCGGTGTTGCGGAGGCGCCGGGACAGCGAGTCGCGCGCCGCCTCGATCGCGTACTTGTCGAATGGCTGACCCACCGCCGCGCTCAGCCCGCCCATGACCTGCTCGCGTTCCGGCACCCGCTCCAGTCCCTCGATGGCCAGCGCGGAAATACGAACCGGCTCGCCTTCGGCGACCCGGAACTCCACCGCCACGCGCGAGGCGCTGAGCGCGGTCACGACGGTGTCCACCGTGGCGTCCACGTAGCCGTGGTTCCGGTAGAACACCGTGAGGCGCGCCACGTCGAGCGCGAACTGCGCGCGGTCGAGGCATCGCGAACGTCCGATGAAACCCAGCCGACGCCGCGCCCACGAGGATTGCGTCGTGACGATCCCGGCCTCGAGCACCGCGTCGGCGAACGCCGTGTTGCCCGAGAATCGGAGTGCCGCGACCTCGAGGTCTCCGCGATCGCACGTGAGGTCCTGCGCGTGCAGTACACCGCCGCCACCGCGCAACCCGAGGGGAGCGCCCACCGCGAGCAGCGCGGCGCCCGTGCAGGCGAGGAGCCGCGAGCGCGTGGTCAATCGTCCTTCTGGCCGAAGATGGCGAGGTTCGACGAGTGCCCGGGGTTCACCTTCCGGTCGGGATAGATCCAGTGCACGGCCTGGTTCACCGCCGTGCACGCTTCCGCAAACCCCGTGGCGATCAGCTTCAGCTTGCCCGGATACGTGGTGATGTCGCCCGCCGCCCAGATCCCCGCGCGACCCGTGTGCATCTCCTGGTTCACGCTGATCTCGTCATTGGCCACCTGCAGGCCCCAGGTCGCAAGCGTGCCGAGGTCACTCACGTAGCCAAGCATCGGCAGGATGACGTCGGCACGCACGCGGCGTGTGGTTTTCGTCTTTGTGTCGCGCAGTTCCACTTCGTGCAGCAGGCCAGCGTCACCGGCGTGGATGTCATGCAGCTCGTGGAACGTGTGCATCGCCACCTTCCCGGCCTGCTGCGCCGCCTCGACCGCCGCGACGGTCGCGCCATGCGCGCGAAACCGGTCGCTGCGGTGGACCAGCGTGAGCCCAGCCGCGCGGGCGGTCAACTGGTCCGCCCAATCGAATGCGGAATCGCCGCCGCCGATGATCACCACATGCTTCCCGGAGTACTGCGCCGGATCGCCCACCGCGTAGGAGATCCCCTTCCCCTCCCACGGCGCCGCGCACGGCTGCGGCAGGCGCCGCGGCGCAAATGCCCCGATCCCGGCGGCGATGATGATGCTGCGCGTCGGGAAGCGATCGGTCTCGGTTACGAGGTCAAACCCACCGGCCCGCTCCTCGAGCGCGATGACCCGCTGGCTCCCGTGGAACGTCGCCCCGAACTGCGTCGCCTGCGCGTGCAGCGCGTGCACCAGGTCCTTGGCGAGCACCTTGGGAAAGCCGCCGACGTCGAAGATGAACTTCTCCGGGTACAGCGCCGTAAGCTGCCCCCCGGGGTCGGGCAGCGCGTCGACGATGCGCGCGCTCGCCTTTCGCATGCCGGCGTAGAAAAGGCCGAACAGCCCCGTCGGCCCGCCCCCGATGATCGTGATGTCGCGCTCGTCATGCACCATGTGCGAAAATTCGCCATCGTAAAGGACTTGAGCAACCTTTAATGCAGGACTTCCTGACCGGTCATGACGGATAACGCGCGCATCCTCGAATATCAGGGCCGGTTTCGCCTGGTCCGCCGCATCGCACGCGGCGGCATGGCCACCGTGTACGAAGCGGAGCAGGTCGGCGACCGCGGCTTCACCAAGCGGGTCGCGCTCAAGGTCATCCACGAGAAGTACGCGCGTGAGCCGGAATGGCTGCAGCTGTTCATTGACGAGGCGAAGCTCTCGGCGAACCTGATGCACGGGAACATCGTCCAGATCTTCCAGTTCGAGGAAGTCGGCGGCGAGTTCTTCATGGCGATGGAGTACATCCGGGGCGTCACGGTGCGCGCGCTCATTGACCGCCACCGCGCGCTCGGCGAGCCTATCCCCGTCCCGCTCGCGGCGTACATGGTAAGCCGCGTGTGCCGCGCGCTCGATTACGCGCACAACTTCGTGGACGACCTCGGCAAGCGGCTCTACATCGTGCACAGCGATGTCTCGCCCGGGAACATCCTCGTGACCTGGGACGGCCAGGTGAAGCTCGGCGACTTCGGGATCGCGAAGGCACGCAGCATGCACGACCCCGCCGAGGCGAACAGCCTGGCGATCGGCAAGAAGCACTACATGAGCCCCGAGCAAGTCGTCGGCGCGAAGGTGGACTGGCGGTCCGACCTGTTCTCGACCGGCGTCGTCCTGTTCGAGTTGCTCGCACTCGATCAACTCTTCCGCGAATCCGAGACGGAAGCCGCCTTTGACGAGATCACCATCGCACCGACGCCGAACATCCAGAAGCTGCTGCCCGACCTCGACCCCGGCCTGGCCGGGCTGGTGACACTGGCGATCTCGAAGAACCCGATGATGCGCCCGAATGCCGCCATCATCGGCTTGGCGCTGGACGCCTGGTGCAGCAAGCTTGGTGTGACCGGGTCGCCCGACAAGCTGCAGGCGCACCTGACGAAGCTGTTTCCTGCGACCTTCAGTCCGTCGTTCGACTCCGGCCGCGGGCGTGGCGGCGACGGCGCGGGCGGCGGAACCGGCGCCGGCCAGGCACTACTCAACCAGGCGGGCTCAAACCCGGACGGGATGGCGGTCGTCCCGCCGCCGGGCGCCGCCGCGGACGGTGGCTGAACGCGCCGACCGACCCGCGGCCAAGGCGGTAAACTTCGCGCATGGCTCCGAAGATCTATACCAAGACCGGCGACGACGGGCGCACCGCGCTGTTTGGCGGCGATCGCGTTTCCAAGGACGACCTGCGGGTCGCGGCCTACGGCGACGTGGACGAACTCAACGCATCGCTCGGGGTCGTGCGTGCGGTGGAAATGATGCCGCGCATTGACGAGGTGCTCGCCCCGATCCAGCGCGATCTCTTCGCGATCGGCGCGCTGTTGGCCACGCCGCACCCGGAAGAGCATCGGAAACAGCTCGAGAAGGCCCGGCTGACCGACCGCCGCATCGCGCAACTCGAGCAGGCGATCGACGACGGCGAAGACGAGCTCCAACCGCTCAAGGCGTTCATCATGCCGGGCGGAACGCCGAAGGCCGCCTCGCTCCATGTGGCGCGCACCGTCTGCCGGCGCGCCGAGCGGGCGGTCGTCCGCCTCCGTCAGGAAGCCGACGTCCCCGCGATCGTGATCGTGTACCTGAACCGCCTCTCGGACTTGCTGTTCGTACTCGCGCGCGTCGCCAACCGGCGCGCCGGCGCGAGCGAAGTCACCTGGTAGTCGGCATGGCAGTCCCCGTGGCCGTCTGCGCGCGGCACACACGCTGATGCCCCGCCCGGCCGAAGCGCTCGACCTGCACGGTTCACGCATTGTCGTCGGTGCGGCACTCGCCGATGACGGCGCGCAACGGATCCGGGACGCGATCCGCGGCACGCGTGCGGCGATCATTACGGACACCAACGTCCATGACCTGCACGCACTGGCCTTGGCGCGTACGCTGGACGTCGCGTCCGCCGACGTCTTCACCGTGCCGGCCGGCGAGGCGTCGAAAACCCGCGAGACCTGGGCGACCCTGACCGACCAGCTCCTCGCGCGCGGCTTCGGTCGAGACTCGACCATCATTGCACTGGGCGGCGGTGTGGTCGGCGATCTCGCGGGGTTTGTCGCCGCCACCTACATGCGGGGAGTGCCGTTCATCCAGGTGCCGACGTCCCTCCTCGCCATGATTGACGCCGCGATCGGCGGCAAGACCGGCGTGGACACGCCGGCCGGGAAGAACCTGGTGGGCGCCTTTCACCAGCCCGTGCTCGTCTGCATCGACCCCGCAACGCTCGCCACGTTGCCCGATCAACATGTGCGCAACGGGTTGGCCGAGGCGATCAAGCACGGCGCCATCACGTCGGAAGACGAGTTCGCGTGGATCGAGCAAGCCACCGGCGCCGTGGCCGCGCGAACCGCGTCGTCGGACACCGTGCACGAACTCGTGTCACGCAACGTGCGAATGAAGGCCGCTGTCGTGGCCCTGGACGAACGCGAGGCCGACGCCCGCAAGATGCTGAACTTCGGCCACACGGTCGGTCATGCAATCGAGGCGGCGTGTCGCTACGCGCTCCTGCACGGCGACTGCGTCGCAATCGGCATGGTGGTCGAGGCGCGGATCGCCGTGGACCTCGGGATCGCCGCTGCGGACTTCGAGGCGCGCCTCCGCGCGGCGATTGCGACCGCAGGGTTGCCGACGGATGCGCGCGCGGCCGGCCTGCGCCTCGACGCCGTGCTCGACGCGATGCGCGCCGACAAGAAGGCGCGTGACGGCGCGATCGAGTTTTCGCTTTGCGCCGGTGTCGGCCGCCCGCACGGTTCCGGTTCCGGATTCGGGACGCCTGTGCCGGCCGAAGTAATCAACCGAGCCCTCGGCCGCGTGCTGTAGCAGTATTTGTCAGTCAGATTTGTGACACTGACCTAAGACAAGTCCTGACAATCATTTAGGTCGGTGACTGCCGGGCCGTTTGGCAGCCCGATGTTCCGCGGGTGTTGACCAATTCACGCCCCGCCCCCTATCGTGCGCGTCCCTGCGGAACGGTGTTTTCCGCGGGGGTTCGATCGCTCGTCGTGCACTGCAACGTCCTTTCTGGGGTGAGTATGCAGCATGCTGCTGAGACGAAGGGCCGCTATTTCCGTTCATCGCCTTCGTCGGCGTTCGACCAGTACCTGCATGACATCCAGAAGCTTCCCCTGATCTCGGACCCAGCCGAGGAGAAGCGCCTCGCGCGCCTCGTGCAAAAGGGCGACGAAGCCGCCGCCGAGCGCTTGGTGACGTCGAACCTCCGGTTCGTCATCTCCTACGTCAAGAAGTACCAGGGCCACGGACTGGATCTCTCCGAACTCGTTGCGATCGGCAACGAAGGCCTGCTCAAGGCAGTCAAGAAGTTCGATCCCGATCAGGGCGTGAAGTTCATTTCATACGCCGTGTGGTGGGTGCGCCAGGCCGTGCTCAAGGCGCTCGCGGAGCAGACGCGCTCCGTCCGTATCCCGCTCAACCAGAACTCCGCGCTGATTCGCCTGTCCCGCGCCGAGACGATCCTGGGCCAGGTCCTCAAGCGGGACCCGACCGATCATGAACTCGGCCGCATGCTCGACGATACGGCCGAGAATATCCGGAACTCGAAACAGATGTCGGCCGCCGAGATGTCACTCGACGCGCCGGTGGACCGCAGTGACCGCGAGGCCAGTTCGCTTGGCGAACGGTTCGCGGGCGCGGACGGCGTCGAGATCGAGGAGACGACCGACGTAAACCTGATGAAGGAGACGATTCGCTCGGTGTTCCGTCGGCATCTCACGCCACGCGAGCGGAAGATCCTCAACCTGTACTATGGCTTGGATGAAGGCGCCGAGGCGATGACGCTCGAGAAGATCGGCGAGCTCATGGGCGTCACCCGTGAGCGGATCCGCCAGATCCGTGAGCGCGCATTCGAGAAGCTGCGCACCGCGCCCGAAGGCCGCGCGCTGGCCGGCTTCTGGGCCATCACCTGATCCTAAGAACCCCACCCAACCGTACGATCCGCCCGGAATCGGGTCGTATGCGTTGAACCCGGAGCGCCGAGCGAAGTTGCTCGGCGCTTCGCTTTTCAGCGGTACCGCCGTGCGCCGCCGGCCCGGTCCGCGCGTTGTAGCTCACCGGCAACGCCCTGATATTTCGGATGTGGATTCCAACACGCGCATTCTGGCGGACCGGCTCGCGAATATCGTGGGGCCGCGTCACGTGAAGACCGGCGCGAGTGAACTCCTCGTCTACGAGAACGACGGACTCCCCGGCTACCACAAACGCCCGCGCCTGTTCGTGGCGCCGGGGAATCGCGAGGAGGCCATCGCGGTCGTGCAGGCCCTCGCGGCCGCCAACGCGCCCTGGGTCGCTCGCGGCGCCGGAACAGGGCTCTCGGGCGGCTCGCTCGCTGACGGCGTGGTCATGATCGGCATGCAGCGCATGCGCCGCATCCTGGCGATCGACCCCGAGGCGCGCTCCGCGACGGTCGAACCCGGTGTCGTCAACGTCTCGCTTACGAAGGCGGCGACTCCCTTCGGCCTGCACTACGCGCCGGACCCGTCCAGCCAGGCGGCGTGCACGATCGGCGGCAATGTCGCCGAGAACGCCGGCGGACCCCACTGCCTCAAGTACGGCGTGACGCTGAACCATGTCCTCGCGGCAACGGTTGTGCTGCCGGACGGCGAGTTGCTCGAGCTGCGGACGCCGGATGCCGATGCCGTCGGGTTCGACTTGCTCGGCGCATTCGTCGGTTCGGAAGGCTGCTTCGGGCTCGCGGTGGACATCACAGTGCGGCTGACGCCGAATCCCGAGCGGATCTGCACCATGCTCGCCGATTTCACGACGGTGGATGGCGCGGCCGACGCGGTCAGTACGATCATCGCCGCGGGCATCGTACCCGCGGCGCTGGAACTTGTTGACGCCGGCACGATCGCGGCTGTCGAAGCGTCCATCTACGCCGCCGGCTACCCAACCGACGCCGCGGCATGCCTGCTCGTTGAAGTGGATGGACCGGCTGCCGGACTCGACGACGACGTCGCCGAAATCACCAGACACTGCACGGCTGCAGGCGCTCGATCGGTGAAGACCGCGACCGATGCGGCCGCGCGCGCCAAGCTGTGGCAGGGCCGCAAGAAGGCGTTCGGCGCGATGGGCCGCGTGGCGCCGACACTCGCCGTGCAGGATGCCGTCGTGCCGCGCACACGCCTCGCACCGGTGCTTCGTGAGGTGGCGCGTATCGCCGAGAAGCACGGCATTCGCGTCTGCAATGTCTTCCATGCCGGCGACGGCAATCTCCACCCGAACATCCCGTACAACGGGCATGACTCGGCGGAGGCGGCCCGTGTGCATGCGGCCTGCGACGAGATCATGGCCGCCTGCATCGCCGAGGGCGGTTCGATCACCGGCGAACATGGCGTAGGCCTGGACAAGCTTCCGTATATGGAAGACCTGTTCACGCCCGACTCGCTCGACGCGATGTGCCGACTGCGCGACGCGTGGGATCCCGCACGCCGCGCTAACCCGGGCAAGGTCGTGCCGGTACACCGCTGCCGTGAATGGATGGCCACGCCGGCGGCCCGGTCATGACAGGCACGAGCTCGCTCGCTGCCCCGCGTTCGGTCGCGGAGCTTGCCGACATCGTGCGCGACGCCCGCGCCGCCGTCCAGCGACTGCGGGTTGTCGCGGGCGGCACGTGGTCGGACGCGGGCACACCGGCATCGCGGATCCGCGCGGACGCAACACCCGTCAGCCTCCGCGAGTTGCGAGGCGTGGTCGCCTACGTGCCCGGGGACCTCACGCTGACCGTTCGCGCCGGGACAACCCTGGCCGAGCTCGACGCGATCTGCGCCGAGCACAACCAGTGGTGCACGCTCACGCCGTGGGGCGGCAATCACGGCACCGTCGGCGCAACCTTCGCGACAGCGACGAACGGACCGCTCGCCCGCGCACTCGGCCGGCCGCGCGACATCGCGCTGGGCCTCGAGTTCGTTGACGGACTCGCGACTACGGTACGTGGCGGAGGGCGCGTCGTGAAGAACGTCGCGGGCTTTGACCTCACGCGGCTCCTCGTGGGCTCGTTCGGCGCGCTCGGCGTGATCACCGAAGTGACGGTGCGGTTGCGCGCGCGGCCGGCGGTGGATCGCACGTGGATCGTCGCGTGCGAACCGGGCGCCGCTGCGGACATCCGGCGCGGCGCGATCACGCCCCTGGCGGTCGAGCCGTTGTCGGCTGCATCGGCCGCCGCACTCAACGCGGAGGTGGGCGCACTGCTCGTCCGGTTCGCCGGCAACGCGGCGTTGGTCAGCGCAGCGGAACGCATGTTGCGCGCGCTGGGAAGCCTGACCGAGTGCGAGGCTTCGGCCTGGAGTCTCGTGAGAGAGACGAATGCACCGGTGCGGTCAATCGAACAGGACGCACTCGCGCTGCCGCTCGCGCGGCGGATCAAGGAACGCTTCGACCCGGCGGCAATACTGAACCCGGGCGTGCTCGGGGAGTCGGCGTGACCGCGCCGAAGCCGCTTGCCGGCGCCGACCTGTGTGTGCATTGCGGGTTTTGCACGCAGGCCTGCCCGACGTACCTGACGCTGGACGACGAGAACGATTCGCCACGCGGACGGATCGTGCTGATGAAGGCCATCGCCGATGGTTCGCTCGCCGTAGCCGACCCGGCGGCAGCGCTGCACCTCGACCAATGCCTCGGCTGTCGTGCGTGTGAGACCGCCTGCCCGAGCGGCGTGCCCTACGGACACCTGCTCGAGGAAACTCGCGCGAAGATGGTGGAGCGACGACCGCTGTCCCTCCCGACGCGGGTCCTCCTGTACGTATTTGCGACGCCGACTCTCGCGGCCGCGTTCTTCAGCGCAGGCCGCGCGCTTCGCGCGCTCGGTCTCGCCGCACTGTTGTCGAGGCTGCCGGGCCGAATCGGGATCATGATGGCGACGCTCGCAGTGAGCCACCGCGCGCGCGCCCGCGACTATCGCCCGCGCGCCGGCACTCCCTCGCGCGAGGATGTCGCCGTGCTTCAAGGCTGTGTCATGGAAGGCCTGCTCGCGCCCGTAAACCGCGCGACCGAGCGAACGTTGGCGTACAACGGATACCGCATCGTGTCATCGCCGGGCCAGAAGTGCTGCGGCGCGTTGCACGCCCATGCGGGCGCGCGTGATGCCGCCCGCGCGCTCGCGCGGGAGAACATCGCGGCGTTCGAGGCGTCGGGCGCCGCGTACGTCGCCGTGAACTCCGCGGGGTGCGGAGCGGCGATGAAGGAGTACGACCACCTGCTCGCCGACGACGAGGAATGGTCCGCGCGTGCGCGCACGTTCGCGAGCCGCGTGCGCGACGTCAGCGAACTGCTTGCTGCCGCAGGACCGATCCAGGCCGCAGGACAGCCGCGAAAGCTCGCCGTGGACCACCCCTGCCACCTGCAGCACGCGCAGCGACTCACGGACCCACCCGCGAAGTTGCTCGCCGCCCTCAGGCTGACCGATGCACACGACCTGCCCGATGCTTCGTCGTGCTGCGGCGCGGCCGGATTGTACTCGCTCGAGAATCCCGGGCTGTCCCAGCGCATCCTCGCGCCCAAGATGGCGAGCATCGCGGCGAGCGGCGCCGACTGCGTCGCCACGGGCAACCCCGGTTGCATGATGCACATCGGCGCCGGCCTCCTGCGCGCGGGGTCGCGCGTGTCGGTGCGGCACCCGGTCGAGTTGCTCGACGAGGCCTACTCGCGCGAGGCAAACGTATGAGCGCGGCGTACGAAGCGGCCCACGGCTCCAAGGCGTTCGTCGTGCGAAGCGACCGTGTCCGGATCGAGTTCACCGGCCCGAAAGCGGCGGAGGCCCTGAACGGACTCCTCACCAACGACATTGCGAAGCTCGCGCCGGGCATGGGATGCTACGCCGCGGCGCTGACTCCAAAGGGCAAGGTGATCGCCGACGTTCGCGTATTCGCCCGCGATGACGGCCGATTCGTGCTCGATACTTCGGCGGCGGCCGGCCCGGGTTTGCTGGCGATGCTCCGCAAGTACGTGAACCCGCGGCTTGCCACCTGGCGCGATATCACGGCCGAGTTTGGCGATGTGACCGTGCTCGGGCCATTCGCCGCGAGCGACTTTGCGTCACTCGCAGCATACGGAAGCGTTGCGGCGAACGACGGCGGGTTTATCGCACGCGTGCCGGATTTCGGGCTCCCGGCCACCGCGATGATTGTGCGGCCGGAGTTTCTCGAAGGCACGATCCGTTCGTTGCGTGCCGAAATGCCGGAGCTGGATTCGGCGACCGCGGAAGTGCTTCGCGTCGAGGCCGGCCGCCCGCTCTGGGGCGCCGATATGGACGAGAACACCCTCGCGCAGGAAGCCGCCCTCGACCGCGCCGACCTGGGCGCGATCTCGTTCGACAAGGGTTGCTACACAGGACAGGAGACCGTCGCGCGCGTTCACTTCCGTGGCCACGTGAACCGGACGCTGCGCGGATTACGCTTTCACGCACCTCCGACGCCAGCGGGTGACACGGCGGGCGCGAACACCCCCGTCCCGCGCTCCGCGCTGCGTCACCCGTCGCAGAACCCCGCCGGCGAGCTACGTTCGATCGCTCACTCGCCGCGACTGGGCCTCATCGCGCTCGCCTACGTTCGAAAGGAAGTCGCCGACGGAGAAGTCGTCGAGGTGGACGACGGCCACGGCGGCGCACTGGGCGCGACTGTTACGGCGCTGCCGTTCTCGACCACCGCGACCTGACGGTTGCGATGCCGCCAAGCAAGACGGGCGCGCCTTTCGGCGCGCCCGTCTGTTCTTCTCGGTCTCGAAGTGAAGCCGCGATTACGGCGTCTTCTTCTTCGCGCCGCTGTCCATCTTGGTAGCGGTGCTGTCCATCTTCATCGCCGCGCTGTCCATCGCGGGCGCCGGAGCCGGCGCCGGCTCAGCAGCCGGCGGTGCTTCGGCCGGCTTCTCACCGGCGCAAGCGGCGGCAACGAAAATCGTCGCGGCGAGTACGAGCTTCTTCATGTGGAACACTCCTGAAAGGATTTGGGGGTATGGCACAGGGTCAGCTGCGCCAAACACGCAGTCATGTGACAGCGATGAAAAGTATCCACTTTGGCGGTGACGTCAATCCGGACCTGAGCGCAACTCGTTATCCGGCAACGTGTTGACTTGGGCTTCCGTGACGCACCGGAAAGGGATACAGGTAGTAGTGGGCATTACATTAGAGCCAACCCCGAGACGCCATGGCGATTGACGCGCACGACGAAAACGCGGCAGCGACGGTAGTTCGCGGCGCCTGTCCGCACGATTGCCCGGACTGCTGCGCGATGCTGGTCACGGTGGAACGCGACCGCGCCACCCGCGTGCAGGGCGACCCGGACCATCCGTTCACGCAGGGATTCCTCTGCGCGAAGGTGAATCGGTATCTCGAACGCACGTATCACAAGGACCGGCTTACGACGCCGCTCCGGCGCGTGGGCCCGAAGGGAAGCGGCAAGTTCGAACCCGCAACGTGGGAAGAGGCGCTCACCGATATCGCCGCGCGGCTGAATGCGATTCGCAGCTCTGAGTTCGGCCCGCAGGCGATCCTCCCGTATTCGTATGCCGGTACGATGGGCTACGTCCAGGGCGAATCGGTGGACCGCCGGTTCTTCCACCTGATCGGCGCGTCACTGCTCGACCGGACGATCTGCGCCACGGCAGGCGCCGCCGGCATGCAGATGACCGTCGGCGCGAACATGGGCGCGGACGGCGAAGGGCTGCCGTGGAGCGACCTCGTGCTCCTCTGGGGCACGAACACGCTGACGGCGAATCCGCATCTCTGGCCGTACGTGCGCAAGGCGCGCGACAACGGCGCGACGGTGATCTGCATTGACCCGATCCGGACCCGCACCGCGGAACAGTGCGACGAGTGGATCGGCATCCGGCCGGGCACGGACGCCGCGCTCGCGCTCGCGATGATGCACGTGATCTTCGCCGAAGGGCTCGAGGACGCGGACTACATCGAACGGCACACGATCGGCATCGCCCAGCTGCGCGCCCGCGCCGCGGAGTGGTCGCCCGCGCGCGCCGCGCCCATCACCGGCATCCCCGAAGAAGTGATCGTATCGCTCGCCCGGCGCTTCGGTCGCGCGAAATCCGCGTTCCTCCGCATCAACTACGGACTGCAGCGCCACGGTGGCGGCGCGATGGCGGTGCGCACGATCGCCTGCCTCCCGGCCGTGTGCGGTCACTGGCGGCGACCCGGAGGCGGTGTGCAGCTCTCCACCAGCCGCACGTTCCAGTTCAACAAGGACAACCTCGCGCGGCCGGACCTGATCCCGGGCCCCGTGCGCACGATCAACATGATCCGGCTCGGCGACGCGCTGAACCTTCCGGACGCGGGAGTCGGCGGGCCGCCGGTGAAGGCGATGATCGTGTACAACTCCAACCCGGCCGCGGTCGCGCCGGATCGCAATGCCGTCGTTCGAGGCCTGGCGCGCGAAGACCTCTTCACCGTCGTCCTCGAACACTTCCAGACCGATACCGCCGACTGGGCCGATTGGGTGCTCCCTGCGACCACGCAACTGGAGCACTGGGACATCCACTTCTCCTACGGGCACCTCTACGCCACGCTGAACCGGCCGTCCATCGCTCCCATCGGCGAGTCGAAGCCGAACAGCGAGATCTTCCGGCTCATCGCCGCGCGCATGGGACTCGACCATCCCGCGTTGCGCGAGGACGATGTCACGATCATCCGCGGCGCGCTCGATTCCCCGGGCGAACGGATGAAGGGCGTCACCTTCGAGGCACTCGCGGAGCATGGCTGGGTGCGGCTCAACGTGCCGAAGCCCTTCCTGCCCTACGCCGACGGCGGATTCCTCACGCCGAGCGGAAAGTGCGAGTTCTACTCGGAGCGCATGGCGGCCATGGGGCTCGACCCGGTGCCGAACTTCACGCCACCGCACGAGTTCCCGGAGACCACGCCGGAGCTCGCCGCACGATTCCCGCTCGCGCTGATCTCGAGTCCGCGGCACCAGTTCCTCAACTCCACCTTCGTCAACGTCGAGTCGTTGCGACGGAACGCCGAGCCCGAGATCGTGATGAACGTCGCCGACGCCTCGGCGCGCGGCATCGTCGAGGGCATGCGAGTGGTCGTCGGGAACGATCGCGGCTTCTTCACCGGTGTCGCCCGCGTGGGTGAAGCCGTCCGCGAAGGCGTCGCGAATGCGCCCAGCGTATGGTGGACCAAGCTCGCGCCGGACGGCAAGAACGCGAACGACACTACGTCGCAGCGTCTGACCGACATGGGCGCAGGCCCCGTGTTCTACGACAATCTCGTGGAGATCCGGCCTGCTGACTGATCGGTTGCGCGCCACGATCGCGTTCGCCGCGGCTGCGCTGGTTGTGTCGGCGTCGTGCTCGAACAGCGGCGCCGGCAAAGGGCCGCAGGAGTACGTCACGGCGGACACGCTGCGCGACGAGGAGACGCTCGACATCCTGCTGCGCCGCGGCGGGCTCGACGGCCCGACCGTCCGCGAGGTGCTCGCCGCGACTCCCATGATCGACCCGAGGCGGGTGCGGCCGGAACTCGCGGTGGAGTTCGTCCGCGCCGACTCGGCGGCCCCGACCCGCGAAGTGCGCTTCAAGCTCGCGATCGACCGGCTGGTCTCCGTGTCTCGCGTACTGCCTGCGCCCGCGGCGAATGGCGCCGGCAACGCGGCGGCTCCGGCCGCCACCGCGGACTCGGCGGCCGGCGGTCGCTGGACCGCCGTGGTGCGCGAACTGCCGTGGACGTACGACACGATCGTCGTGCGCGGCGCGGTGGGTACGAACCTCTACGACGCCACAGGCGACTCAGCGCGATCACTCTTCCCGGGTGCGTCCCACGAAGCGCTCGTTCTCGAGATCGCCGACGTGTACAAGTACCGCGTGGACATGACGCGCGAGCTGCAGCCCGGCGATTCCGTGCAAGCGGTCGTGGAGCGCGCCCGCGGTCCCGAGAACACGACGCGTGTGCGGCGCGTGCTCGCCTCGCGCCTGCAGGTCAACAAGAAGCCGATCCAGGCGTACCACTATCAAGTGCCCGGCATCCGAAACGTGTACTTCGACGCCGCCGGGAAATCGCTCGCGACGGCGTTCCTGCACGCGCCCATCGAGTTTGCGCGCGTGACATCCGCGTTCGGCATGCGCTACCACCCCATACTCGGCGTGCGGCGCCCGCACCGCGGGCTCGACTACGGCGCGCGATCGGGGACGCCGATCATGTCCATCGGCGACGGCACCGTGACGCGCGTCGGCAGCGAACCCGGGGGGTTCGGGAACATCATTGAAGTGCGCCACCCGAACGGCTACGTGAGCCGCTACGCGCACCTGAGCCGGTTTGCACGCGGTATGGCGCGGGGTGTCCGTGTGCAGCAGGAGGACATCATCGGCTACGTCGGCGCGACGGGCCTCGCCACCGCGCCGCACCTGCACTTCGAAATCCTCGTCGGCGGGCGGCAGACAAGCCCGTCACTCGCGCTTCGCAACGTGGACGGTACTCCTATGCCGAACTCCGCGAAGTCGGGGTTCGAAACTGCCCGGCACACGCTCTCCGGCCTGCTTTCGCGCGGAGCTGGCGTCATCACGGCGACCAGTGCCCAGTAGTTCACCAGCGTCCGCGGTCATCACCAAGCGCATCCGCGAACTTGGCGGCTGGCGCGGCAAGACACTCGCACAGGTTCGGAAGCTGGTGCTGGCTGCCCACCCCGAGATCGTCGAAGAGTGGAAGTGGGAAGTTCCGGTGTGGTCGTGCAATGGCATCATCTGCACCGGCGAGACGTACGCGAAGGCGGTGAAGCTCACGTTCGCCAACGGCGCGACCGTGCCCGATCCCGCGCGACTGTTCAATGCGAGCCTCGCCGGCAACAAGCGCCGCGCGATTGATATTCGCGAAGGCGAAACGCTGAACGCCCGCGCGTTCACCGCATTGATCAAGGCGGCCGTGGCAAGAAACGTCGCGGGCGCGAAGTCGCCGAAGGCCGCGAAGGCCGCGAAGGCCGCGAAGGCCGACGGGTGGACCAGCCACGCCAAGTCGTAGCCACCGGCGTCGAACGACGCGAGGAACAACTGCTATTGCCTGATCCTCGGCGGATGCGCGGCAAGCGACAGGCGTAACCTGCCAGAACAACGGGTCTCTCGTTGTTCTGACCTTTCTCGTGATTCTCTTACGCTCGTTTGGCCGAGACGGGCGTGCGAGCTGTACCGGCGACCCGAACTGGAGAGCGGCGTACCCTGCGGTGCCGGGACGCGCGGAGTAGCTTGGGGCTACCGATTTCCCGCATCATCTGGAGTTCGACAATGCCCGATTCGTCACAAGTACGCCGTGCGGCCGCCGCGCTAACGCTGGCCGCGCTGGCAAACGCCTTCACAGCGACCACCGCGAGCGCCCAGGACAAACCCACGCTCAAGCCCGCCGATTTCGGCAAGTGGGAATCCATCGGCGCGACGCGGATGTCGGCCTCAGGCGACTGGATCGCGATCGGCATCAACCGCGTGGACGAGGAGAACGAACTCCACGTCCGCGGCGGCCAGCGCGACACGACAATTCGCATCAAGTACGCCACGCAGCCCGCCTTCACCACGAACGCGCGCTGGCTCGGGCATCTCGTCACGGTCGCGCCGAAGGTCCGCGACCAGCTGCAGAAGGACCGGAAGCCCGTGCGCACGAGCTTCGCCGCGCGGAACCTGAACGGCCGCGACAGCATCGCGCTCGCCGATGTCTCCGCCTTTGCGTTCAGTCCGGATGGCAAGTACGTCGCGCTCACGCGCTACCCCGCCGAGGGCAAGCGCGTGCAGGATGTGATCGTGCACGACCTCGCGACCGGTGCGCGCACCGTGTTCACCGGAGTGGGCGAGCACGCATGGGCCGAGTCGGGCTCGCTCCTCGCGTTCACGACGCCGGGCGAAGCCGGCGCCGGCGGGAGCCTCCAGCTCTTCGACGGCAGCAAGGGCACGACCCGCGTGCTCGACGCGGCGCCGGGGCTCCACCGTTCGATCGCGTGGCGCGCCAAGTCCACGGACCTCGCGGTCCTTCGCGCCGCAGCCGACCGCGCGTTCCTCGACACCACGCATATCGTGCTCGTATGGAGCCGCGCGGACCAGTCGGCCGCCGCACCGCGTTCGCTCGATCCCGCCGCATTGCCGCAGGTGCTCGGCGCGAAAGCGCGCATCAGCGACACGCGCCGCCCTACGTGGTCCGCGGACGGCGCCACGCTGTACATCGGCCTCCGCAGTCGCGAGGCGGTCGCCGACCAGCCGAAGAAATCGGACGAGAAAGTCTCCGATGTCGAGATCTGGCACGCGAAGGACGTCGAGGTCATCCCGCAACAGCGTTCGTCGGAGCAGGCCGACCTGCGCGCGACGCGCGTCGCCGCGTGGCGCATCGGCGGGAACACGGTGATCCCGATCGCGGAGGACGAAGGCGGGGTCACGACCATCCTCGAGGGCGACCGGTATGCCGTCGAGCAGGATCGCACGCCATACCCGTGGGGGCAGATGTTCGGCCGCCGGTTCATGGACGTGTACGCGATCAACTTGGCGACCGGCGCGCGCACGAAGGCGCTCGAGAAGGTCCGGTTCTTCTACGCCACCGACCCCACGGGCCGCCGCCTCGCGTGGTTCGACGGCCGCGACTACTGGGCGCTCGAGGTCGCGTCCGGGAAGAAGACCAACCTGACCGCTTCGCTCACCGCGGGGAAGAAGGCCGACTTCGTGGACCGCGATGACGACCACCCGACCGATGTGCTGCCGCCCGCAGGCGCGCCGTCGTGGACGGCCGATGGCGAATCGCTGCTCGTGAACGACATCCACGACGTCTGGCAGCTCACGCTCGATGGAACCGGCGGCACAAGGCTGACCGAAGGCGCCGTGGCCAGGACGCGCTATCGCATTGCGTCGTTCGCGGCGTTCAACGCGACCGCGGCGGCACGCGCCGTGGACCTCACGAAGCCCGTGTACCTCTCGGTCTTCGGCAAGCGCACCAAGCGGAGCGGCTACGCACAGCTCGCGGGCGGCAAGGTGTCCGAGTTGATCATGGCCGACGCCTCCGTTGGCGCGCTTGCGCGCGCCGACAGCGCCGAGCGCTACACGTACACGCGGCAGACGTTCGTTGATTCGCCGAACCTGTTCAGCGCCGGCGCGACGTTGGCGGACGGGCGCGCGCTGACCGCGACGAACACGTTCCAGCGCGACTACGCATGGGGCAGGACGGAACTGGTCAACTTCACGAGCACGATCGGGCGACCGCTGCAGGCGATCCTCTACTACCCCGCGAACTACGACGCAAAGAAGAAGTACCCGATGATCGTGTACACGTACGAGCTGCTCTCGGACGGCCTGCACCGCTACATCACGCCGCGCGAGAACGACTATTACAACGCGAACACGTTCACGCAGAACGGCTACTTCGTGCTGATGCCGGACATCGTGTTCCGGCCGCGCGAGCCGGGCGTCGCGGTGCTGCACGCGGTCGAGCCGGCAGTGAAGTCGGTCATTGCGCGTGGCCTCGTGGACCCGGCCAACATCGGGCACGCCGGCCACTCACAGGGCGGCTACGAAGCCGCGTACCTCTCCACGCACAGCAGCCTCTTCAAGACCGCTGTGATGGGCGCGGGCATCTCCGACATGATCAGTTTCGCCGGCCAGATGCACTGGAGCAGCGTCCCGGAGTTCGACCACTGGGAAACCGGCCAGTTCCGCATGGAAGTCCCACCCTGGGAAGACTTCCCCGCCATGCTGCGCAACTCGCCGCTCAACAAGATCCACGAGATGAAGGCCAAGTCGCTGCTGATCGAGATCGGCAGCGAAGACCCCACGGTGGACATGCGACAGGGCGTGCTGCTCTACAACTACGCACGTCGCGCCGGAAAGGACGTCGTCATGCTCAACTATCCTGGCGAAGGCCACGGCCTCGGCAAGCGCGAGAACGCCGTGGACTACCAGCGCCGGATCCTCCAGTGGTTCGGTCACTACCTGAAGGGAGAAACCGCACCGAAGTGGATCACGGGCGGGCAGACCTGGCTCGACCGCAAGAAGGTGCTCGATGCGAACAAGGACGCGCCGGCACGCCCGACCGTACCCTAGTCATGGACCGGATCGCGTAGCATGACCAAGCACCCACGCTCGCTCGGCGAGCTGAAACGAGCGAAGCTCGCCGGTCCGCGTTCCGTCAAGGACGAGATGCGGGCCAACCTCGTCGCGCGCCTGCGCGAGCGGCGGCCGATCTTCCCCGGCGTCGTCGGCTACGACGACACCGTGGTTCCCCAGATCGTCAATGCGCTGCTCTCGCGACACAACTTCATCCTGCTCGGACTCCGCGGGCAGGCGAAATCGCGGATCCTGCGCTCCCTCACCGGTCTGCTCGACGACGCGATCCCGATCGTCGCGGGGAGCGAGATCAACGATTCACCGTTCGCCCCAATCTCGAAGTACGCGCGCGAGCGACTCGCCGCGGCCGGCGACGACACGCCGATTGACTGGGTCGAACGCGACCAGCGGTTCGTGGAGAAGCTCGCCACGCCGGACGTCACCGTCGCCGACATCATCGGCGACCTCGACCCCATCAAGGCCGCGCGCGGCGGCCACGTACTGTCCGACGAGCTCACGATCCACTACGGCATGCTCCCGCGCGCCAACCGCGGCATCTTCGCGCTGAACGAGCTCCCTGACCTCGCAGGCAAGGTGCAGGTCGGACTGTTCAACATCATGCAGGAAGGGGACGTCCAGATCAAAGGCTATCCCGTGCGGCTCGCGCTCGATGTGCTCCTGTGCTTCACCGCGAACCCCGAGGACTACACCGCGCGCGGCAAGATCATCACACCGCTCAAGGACCGGATCGGCAGCGAGATCATCACGCACTATCCGGAATCCGTCGAGCTCGGCGTCGCGATCACGAGCGCCGAGTCGTGGACGGCGCGGCCCGATACCAAGGTTCAGGTGTCGCCGTTGGTGTCTGAACTCGTCGAGCGCATCGCGTTCGAAGCGCGCACCGACCGCCGCATTGACCGGCGGTCCGGTGTGTCACAGCGCATGCCGATCACGGTCATGGAGAACGCCGTCTCGAACGCCGAGCGCCGCGCGATTGCGCTCGGCGAACCCGGCGTGGCGCCGCGGATGGAAGACATCTACGCCGCCCTCCCTGCCATCACCGGGAAGCTCGAACTCGAGTACGAGGGCGAACTCGTCGGCGGCGCGACCATCGCGCGCGAACTCATCCGCCGCGCCGCTGACGCAACGCTCAAGGCGCACGCGCCCCACGCGGACACGGACGCGATCACCGTGTGGTTCGATGAAGGCGCCGCGCTCCAGGTGAGCGACGAGGCCGGCGCCGCAGTGATGCGGGCCGCGTACGAAACCGTTCCCGGGCTGGCCGCGGTCGTGATCGAACACGCCCTCGCGCCGGCCAACGACGACGCGCAGTTCGCCTTTGCATGCGAGCTGGTGCTCGAAGCGCTGGTCGCGCGCCGCCGGATTTCGCGCAGTGAGCTGGGCCGGTATGGACGCGCCAGCAATGAGCCGGGCCGCCGACGCCGCGGCAGCGCGGACGATGCGCCCGAGGACTTGACGGCGTAGCCGAAACGGGCAACACGAAGAAGTCCTATCGTTCCTTCTTGCAGTTTTCGTCGTTTGATTTCACGCAAAAGGCCGAGCACCATGCGATCCCGGCCTGCCCCACACGTCACGGAGGATCAATGCGACCGCTTTCCCTGATCACGGGCCTGTTCTTCGCCGGAACAGTCTCCGCCCAGCCCGCCCCCACCCCGTTCAAGGTCGGGACGCTGTCGCAGGGCGACCGTGTGTTCGTCGGCGTCGTGGTCCGCGACTCGTTCGTGATTGACTTCAACGCCGCGCACCGCGCCGTCACCGCACAGCGCTCGACGCTCGCGGCCGTCGCGGACATGAAGGACCTGATCACGCGCTACGACGCCGGCGTCCGCGCGCGGATCGTTGAGCTCATCGCCGCCGCGGGCGATGTCTCGCGCGCGAACCGCCCGGCCTGGGTGCACCAGCTGCGTACGCTCAAGATCCTGCCGCCGATCATGTATCCCACGGTCATGCTCAACGTCGCCGTGAACTACGCGGAGCACGATATCGAGATGGCCCGCGGACGCCTGCTGGGCTCGAACCCGCCCACGGCCGGCCGCGCGCTCGAAGGCACCACCAGCTCGCCCGGAATCTGGGAGCGCGCAAGCGACGACTGGCGCTGGAACCCGTACATGTTCATGAAGTCGCCCGGCGTGATCGTGGCGCACGGCGAACCGGTCCGCATCCCGCCCAAGCGCGACCGGATCGAGTGGGAATGCGAACTCGGCGTCGTGATCGGCAAGACCACCACGCGACCGACCGTGGACCAGGCGGGCGCGTTCATCTTCGGGTTCACGAACGAGAACGACATGTCCGACCGCGGCGGACGCGGCGACTCGCGCCATGGCTCCGACTGGGTGATCTCGAAGAACCACGACACGTTTGCGCCGATGGGCCCCTTCATCACGCCGAAGGAGTTCATCCCGGACGTGGGCCGGATGAAGATGACGTTCGTGCTGAATGGCGAGGAACTCCAGACCGGCACGACGGCGCAGATGATCCACAACGTGTTCGAGCAGGTTGCCTACGCGAGCGGGATCCTGACCCTGCGGCCGGGCGATGTGATCGCGACGGGCACACCGCCGGGCGTGGGCTCCGCGCGCAACCCGCCGATCCTGCTCAAGGCGGGCGATCGCATGGCGTGCTCCTACGAGGGCGTGGGCACGCTTTCCAACCCGGTCGTCGCGACGCCGTAGCGCGCGCCCGCTACGAGCGCTTCACGTCAATCGTCACGCCGGTCATGGACAGGCCGCGGCTCGCGCCGCGGACGCCGGCGTCGCTCGCACCCGCCGCGCGAAAACCGCTCGCCTTACGCATCACGAATGAGCCGCCGTCGGCAGTGAACGCCTGCTGGGTGGCGGGCGTGCGCGCGAACCGGTCGAGCGCACGCAGCCATTCCCACGCGGTGAACGGGTTGGCCGGCGGCGTCATCGCGGCGCTGTCCGCCGGCAGCGCCGCCAACCCTGGCTTCGGCGCGATCGTCGCCGTCCGTGAAGCGACATCGAACGCGTCGCCGCTCGCCAGCATGTGCATGGCGATCCCCGTCGCGCCGCTGCCGCTCCGTGCCGCCGGTTTCTCATCGAACACGATCACCGCCGACGCACCGGCGGCCCAGGCGCGCGAGCCGTCCACGACGAGCGCCGTGTTCTCGTCAATGCCGAAGCCGAGGTCGTACTCCTGCATGTCGAGCAGTGCAACCAGGAGGCGGCCATGACGGCCGCGCGCGAGGAAGTGCTGGTCCGCCAGCGCGCGCGGGAATAACCCGAGCCCCTGCATGAGCGTCATGCCGGCGCCGGAATCATCGTCAGGCGCCGGCACACCCGGAGCCAGGCGGCGGAGGCCGGTCTTGAATGCGCCCGCGCTGGTGCCGCTCGCGATCATCGGGTCGCTCATGATTGCCGCGCCCGCGCTCGAGCCGGAGACCACCGCACCCTCACGCCAGCGCTGCATCAGCGCGGTGTACGCGGGCGAGTCCTTGCCCCTGGGGCGGAACGCCTCGCTCACGCGCGACTGCACACCGCCGATAAAGAAGAACCCCGAGCAGCCGCGGATCTGCTCGACCACGCGCGGATCCTGCGCGGTCTCCGGTTTCTGCACCGACACGAGGATGCCGCGCGCCGTGCCTGCGCCGCCGTGCCGGTCGAAGTTCGCCACCGGACCCGCCATCGCGCTGTCCGGCGTGGCACCCGCCGTGGGGAACACGCACAGTGGGCCCGTGCCCTGACGGCCGGCGAGGATCGCCTGGTACACCTCGGCGTTGTTCGCGTTGAGCCCGCCGCCGATGATCACCAGCCGACCGGCCGCGGCTTGCGCGTTGGCATGGGCCGGATCGAGTGCGGCGACGCCGAATGCCGCGAAGGCGGCGGCTGCGAAGGCGGCGGTCGCGACGAGTGAGCGATTCAGGCGCAAGCGATTCCGATTCATGCGGAGATCATACTGCACCCGGCGCGGTGGTGTCTATGCTCGCCGCAGCTCCGGGTATCGCCGGAACGCCCATGCGGCGGCGAGCAACAGGGTGAACCCCATGCCCGTCACCGTCGCGGACACCCCGAACTCCCGCGCGAACCACCCCGCCGCGGCCGACCCGACCGGATGCATCCCGATGTACACCGTGACGTAGAGCGCCATCACGCGGGCGCGGAGTTCGTCCGTCACGCGCGACTGCATGAGCCCGTTGATCAGCGCGTTGTTCGCCATCATCCCCGCGCCGCAGATCACCAGCAGCGCGAGCGAAAGCGGAAAGCTCGTTGAGACGCCAAACGCCGTCATCGCGGCGCCGAGCGCGAGCGAACTGACCGTGAGCAGCGTGCCGCGGCGCATGCCCGTGCCGGGGCCAGCGATGAACAACGAACCCGCGACCGCGCCGATCCCGAATGCGCCCATCATCGTGCCGTAACCGCCGGCGCCGCGCCCGAGGTGCTCGCGCGCCATGACCGGGAGCATCGTCAGCACGGGAATGCCGAGGAACGAGAACAGCGCGACGACGCGCATGAGGATCCACATCAGCCGGTCGTTCCGCACGAACGTGAACCCTTCGACGATTCCGTGCCAGGTCGAACGGCCCGATGCCGTGCCGACGTCCGTGCCCGGCGCGAGGCGGATCAGCGACAGGCCGACCACGACGGCGAGGAAGCTCAGCGCGTTGATGCCGAAGACCCACGAGATCCCCAGCTGCGCGATCACGACCGCGGCGATGCTCGGGCCGACGATGCGCGCGAAGTTGAACCCGCTGGAGTTGAGCGCAATCGCGCCCTGAAGGTCGTCCTTCGTGACCAGCCGGATGATCAGCGACTGGCGCGCGGGGATCTCGAAAGATTCGATCAGCCCGGCGATGAGGACCAGTATGATCAGGCCGGCGATCGAGATCCGCCCGGTCCAAGTGACCCACCAGAGCACGGCGGCCTGGATCAGGAACGCCACCTGCAGCGCGCGCACGATGCCCAGCTTGGCGCGTCGGTCGGCGAAGACCCCGGCCGGGATGGAAAGCAGGAGGATCGGCGCCGTGGCCGCAGCGCTGACCAGCCCGACCATGAAGGGGTCGTTGGACAGCTCCAAGGCCAGCCAGGAGGTCGAGACCTGTTGCATCCAGCTGCCGATCAATGAGACCGTCTGGCCCACCCAGAAAAGGCGGAAATTCCGGTGCCGGGCGAGGACCCGGAACGGGTTGACGGAGGGGGGCAGGTTTGTGATCTGGGGCACAGCGCCGGGAAGCTAAGGGGCTGCCCGAATTCCGCCCCCCCGGGGGGGGGTTCCGGAAAGGCCTGCTCCGAGCGCATTTTAGGCCGATGCTTGGGTAGGTTCAGTTACCCCCAGCCCGCCTATCAGTCGGGTCGGTGGGTGGCCGACGGCAGTGTTCCGCTTCACTTCCCTTAGGGGGCTTTGCAGACCATGACGACACGTTTCCGTTCTTCGCGCACGATTCTCCGCTCCGGCGCTGCACTTGTAGCCGCAGCGACCGTGTTCGTTGCCTGCAATGACGAGCCGACGGCGCCGGTGCAGGTGGCGGCGGCGGACGTCGTCGCCCCGGTGACTGCGATCATAGCAACCGCCATCTCGGGCAAGACGTTTGCCTTCAGGAGCGGCGCGGCGCTGAGTCCGGCGCTTGCGAACCAGCCGGTGTCGATCACGATGACCACAACTGGTAGCTCTACCACGGCTGTGATCGTTACGCCTGGCGGTACGCTCAACACGTCGGTGGTCTTTGGGTCGTGCGCCTTCACTGTGCTGGCTCCCGGCACGCCACAGTTCCCGACGGGCATAGTAATGTCCGTTCAGTATTGCAACATCACAGTTCGTACACGAGGCACAGTGGTGGGCAAAACAGTAGTGTTGCCCATACTCTTGACACTCGCTACCCCGCAATTTAGTACGCAATCGGATGCGCAGACCGTGTCTGCGAGTGTGTCCTCGACCGGTGTGGTGACGGCTACCACGCAGACCGGAGCGCCAGTCGTGGTTGGAACGACCACGACGACCACTAGTACCGGCAGCACCGGCAGCGGCTCCTAACTCGAAAACCTGAGAACTTGAAGCGGCGCGGACTCCAGTCCGCGCCGCTTTGTTTTTCCCCCTAGATTGCGCCCCATGCGCCACCACACCTACACCAAGTTCTCCCCCGAACTCGGCGATGCGGTGGACCTCCAGGCGCTGCTCGACAACCTCGCCGACTTCCTCCTGCAGTCCGGCTTCGCCGGCGGGCCGCAGTACCACCCCTACTGGGGCGAGACAGGCGACGACGCGGACAAGTCCCTCGACGCGCTCAAGCAGGCCATCCTCGACGCGCTGGTAAAGTCCGGCCAGTTCACGCCCGAGATGCTCGAAGCCCTCGGCGGCGACGGCGACGAGCTCTCCGAACAGAAACTCTCCGAACTCCTCGACGGGATCGTCAAGCGCCTGATCGCCGACGGCTACCTCAAGCTCGACGCGCCGCCGGAGATGCCCGCCGGCCACCAATCCGTCACCGGCCCGGGCGGGCTCGCGCAAGCCGCCGCCAAGGACATGCAGTTCTCGCTCACCGACCGCGGCATTGACTTCCTCGGCTACAAGTCGCTGCGGCACATCCTGGGTGGCATCGGCAAGTCAAGCTTCGGCTCGCACGACACGCCCCACCTCGCCACCGGCATCGAAGCCGATGCGTGGAGCCGCGAGTACGAGTTCGGCGACGTGCTGAACCTCGACGTCCCGGAGACGCTCAAGAACGCGATGCTCCGCACGGGCTCGCTCGACGTCCCCATGGACCTCGACTACCGCGACCTCATGGTCCGCCAGTCGGAATACCGGTCAAGCTGCGCGACCGTGCTCATGCTCGACTGCTCGCACTCGATGATCCTCTACGGCGAGGATCGTTTCACTCCCGCCAAAAAGGTCGCGCTCGCGCTCACGCACTTGATCCGTACGCAGTTCCCGGGCGATTCGATCCGCGTCGTCCTCTTCCACGACTCCGCCGAGGAGATCCCCATCGGCGCGCTCGCGGGTGCGCAGGTGGGACCGTACCACACGAACACGGCCGAGGGCCTCAAGCTCGCGCGGCGCCTCCTGCTCGCACAGAAGAAGGACATGCGGCAGATCGTGATGATCACCGACGGCAAGCCGAGCGCGCTCACGATGCCGGGCGGCGAGATCTACAAGAACGCCATGGGCCTGGACGCCTACGTGCTGCAGCAGACGATCGGCGAGGTCACCGAGTGCCGGCGCGCGGGCATCGTCGTCAACACGTTCATGCTCGCGCGCGACCGCGCACTGGTCGAGTTCGTGAAGATCGTCTCGTCCATCACGCGCGGCCGTGCCTATTTTACGAACACGATGACGCTCGGCCAGTTCATCCTCATGGACTTTCTCCGCCGGAAGACGCGCAAGGTCGCGTAGGGTGCGGGAGCGTCGGTTGCAGTCACGCGGATACCGGTTTCCGCTCGCGCTGGGCGTGCTGTTCGCCGCCGGCTGCGTTCCGTCGCGCGGTACCACCCCGATCGTCGGGGTTTCGCCCGCGGACTCGGTGCGCGTACCGACTCCGGCCGCACGTGACGCGCGCGCGTCCGGCGAGGGCGCAAGCCGTACGACCTTCCGCCTCACCTCCTTCGACACCACCTGGTACGTGACCAACCGGCGCCGCGACGGGCGCGACCTCACGCGCACGCCGAGCGACACGCTGGAGTACGGATTCGTGGTCACGCGGTACCAGGAACGAAGCGGTCCTGGCTCGGACGGTCCGCTGCGCGAAGGCGTTGATGCTGAGACCGTGGATTCCGCCCAGATGAGCCGCGCGGAATGGATGTCTCGACTTCGCGCGCGCGACCTGGCGACGGCGGGCACCGGAGCGGGGACGATTCTCTACGTGCACGGCTACGCGGTGGGCTTCGGGCTCGCGATCACGCAGGGTGCGGAGATCGCTCACCGAGGCTCACACCCGGGTCCGAACGTCGTGTTCGCGTGGCCGGCGCATTCGACCGTGATCACGTGGCCGTCGGCGTCGGCGATTGTGTCGCGGGCGTACCGCAATGATTCCGCCACCGCGGTGACCAGCCACGCCGCGTTCCGGGCCGCGCTGGGCGACCTGACTTCAGCCGTGCGTCCGGGTACGGTAACTGTCGCCGCCCACAGCATGGGCGCGCAGCTCGTGGCCGAGGCGCTGGTGGAAGGCGCCGCGGGCGGCAGCGAGCCGGACGCTAACGGGGCGGGCCGGCCGGAAACCGCTCGCCTCGGCGCGCTCGTGTTCTTCGCACCCGATATCCCGCTCGCTCGGCTACGCGATTCGCTCGCCGCGCGACTCGTGCCGGTCGCGCACCGTCGCATCGTGTATGCTTCGGACGACGATCTCCTCATGGACATGTCGCGCATCCTCAACAAGTCACCACGCGCCGGCGAGGCAACGGCCGCACGCGCGCTGACCATGCACGGGTTTGAGGTCGTGGATGTGACAAAGGGCCGCAAGGTGAACGGCGCGATCCGCAAGTTCTTCGAACCAAACCACGCCATGCGGTTCGCGAGCTCGGCCCTCTACGATTTCCACGGCGTCGTGCGCGGGCGGTCCGCCGAGTGCCGGAGCGATGAGCGGTTGATCCAGCGATTGCCGGACGGGAGCTGGCGGCTGACAGACGCCCCGCTGCCCAATGACAACAATCCCGCCAGGAACGGCACATGCTGAGCGCGCTGTCGGCGGCAGTACTGGGGTTCCTGCTGGGCCTGAAGCACGCGACCGATGCCGACCACGTGGTCGCGGTGACGGCGATCGTGGCGCGCGAGAAGTCGTTCGCGCGCGCGGCACGAGTTGGGGCGGCGTGGGGGCTCGGCCATTCGATGACCGTGCTCCTGGTGGGCGGCGCACTCGTGGGGTTCCGGGTCGCGATTCCGTCGCGATTGGGGCTCGGGCTCGAGTTCCTGGTGGCGCTGGTCCTGATCGGCCTCGGGTTCTCGAACCTGCGCAAGACCGACGCCGCGCCCGCGCCGACATCGGCGGATGACCGGCGCGCCTTCACCGTAGGCGTGGTGCATGGGCTGGCCGGATCGGCCGCGGTGGTGGTGCTCGTGCTCGCCGCGATCAGCGACCCGGTATGGGCGATCGCGTACCTCGCGGTGTTCGGGATCGGCACCGTTGCCGGGATGACGCTCGTCACCGCGCTGATCGCCGCGCCGATGCAGGTCGTGCAGCGCGCGCGCGAGGGACCCGATGCGGGTACGCGGGTTGTCCGAGTGCAGCGTGGCATCCGGCTCGCGGCCGGCGTGCTGTCAATCGCGATGGGCGTGGTGCTCGCGCGGACGATCATTGTGGAAGGCGGATTGTTCCGCTGAGGCGCGACCCGAAGACAGCGGCGGACTTTCGGCGCCGCCTCGCGGCGTGGTTCAGGCGCCGCGGCCGCGACCTCCCGTGGCGCCGTACGCGGGACCCGTACCGCATCCTCGTGTCGGGGCGATGCTGCAGCAGACGCAGGTGTCGCGCGTACTCGAGTTCTACCCGGCGTTCCTCACGCGCTTTCCGTCGCTCGACGCGCTGGCCAGCGCACACAAGCGCGACGTCGTCGCCGCGTGGGAAGGGCTCGGCTACTACGCCCGCGCGAGAAACCTGCATTCACTCGCTCGCACGGTCGTGTCCGAAGGCGCGGACGCGCGGCTGCCGAGCGATCCCGAGGCGCTACGCGAGCTGCCCGGGATCGGCGCCTACACGGCCGGGGCGGTCGCGAGTTTCGCCTTTGAGGTGCGGGCGGCGCTCGTGGACACGAACGTCGCCCGCGTCATCGCGCGCGTGTTCGCGCCGCGCCTCAACCCCAAGCGCCCCCGCGACCTGAAGCGCATCTGGGCGATCGCCGAGTCCATTCTCCCGCGCAGCGGCAAGGCGACCTGGACCCACAACCAGGCGATCATGGAACTCGGCGCGCTGGTGTGTACTGCACGGGTGAAGAAGTGCCCCGAATGCCCCGTGAAAGCAATCTGCAAGTCACGAACCCGTACTTAAGCGCGAACGGGCAGCGCGTCACGCGCTACCCGTTACTCGCCGTTGCAGTTGCCGTTGCCGGTCACCTGCACCCACCACCGACAACCGACCACCCACCACTCGCCGTTGCCGTTACTTCGCAATCCGGTGGGTGTAATCCAGCGCCGACTTGTACTTCCTCTCGTCGTACCCCGTGTAGATCTGCCGCGGACGGGCGATCTTCTGCTCCTTGTCCAACAGCATCTCTTCCCACTGCGCCACCCAGCCGGCCGTGCGCGCGATGGCGAACAGCACGGTGAAGTAGTCGGTCGGGAACTTCATCGACTTGTAGATCAAGCCGGTGTAGAAGTCCACGTTCGGGTAGAGCTTCCGCTTGATGAAGTACTCGTCGCTGAGTGCGATGCGCTCGAGCTCCATCGCGATGTCCATGTCCTTCGCGCTGCCGGACACCTTGAGCACGTCCTCGCACAGCTTCTTCACGATCTTCGCGCGCGGGTCGTAGCTCTTGTACACGCGGTGGCCGAAGCCCATGAGCCGCGACTCGCCCTTGCCGCTCTTCACGGCGTCGATGAACGCCGGGATGTTCTTCGGATCGCCGATCTCGTTGAGCATGCGCAGCACGGCTTCGTTCGCGCCGCCGTGCAGCGGCCCGTACAGCGTGGCCACGCCCGCCGCGACGGCCGAGTACGGGTCCACGTGCGAGGAGCCCACGGCCCGCACGGCACTCGTGGAGCAGTTCTGCTCGTGGTCGGCGTGCAGGATGAACAGCACGTCAATCGCGCGCGCGTACGCCGGATGCGCCTCGTACTTCGATTCCGACATCCGCGCGATCATCGAGAGGAAGTTCTCGTTGTACGGCAGCGAGTTGTCGGGGTACACGTACGGCAGGCCCTTCACGTGCCGGTACGCGAACGCCGCGATCGTCGGCATCTTGGCGAGCAGGCGCACGAACGCGATGTCGCGCTCCCGCTTGTCGTGGATGTTCTTCGCCGTCGGGTAGAACGACGAGAGGGCCGCGACGCCGGCCGTCAGCATGGACATCGGGTGCGCATCGTACCGGAACCCGTGCAGGAACTCCTTGATGTTCTCATGCACGTACGTGTGGTACGTGATGTCGTGCGTGAACTGATCGTACTCGGTCTGCGTCGGCAGTTCGCCGTGACGCAGGAGCCACGCGACCTCGAGGAAGCTCGCCTTCTCGGCCAGCTGTTCGATCGGGTATCCGCGATACCGGAGGATCCCCTGATCGCCGTCGATGTACGTGATCGACGAGCGGCACGACGCGGTGTTCATGAATGCGGGGTCGTACCCCATCATCCCGAAGTCCGCGTCCTTGACCTTGATCTGGCGAAGGTCGGCGGTGCGGATCGTGCCGTCGGTGATCGGGACCGTGTACGTCTTGCCGGTGCGTGAATCCTTGATCTCGAGATGGTCGCCGGAAACGGGTGCAGCTGTTGCAGTCTGACCAGGCATGGTTCGCTACCAGTTCTCCTTGAGGTGTGGCCCGGGGACTCCGTGTTGAAGCCCCGTAAGAAGTGTCGGGTGTCCCTGTTGTACCATTAAAGCTACCGTGTCGTTCGCAAAACTTCTCCTGGTCATGCTCGCCGCGATGGGCGGCGGGATGATGAATTCCATCGCCGGTGGCGGTACCCTGCTCACCTTCCCTGCCCTGGTCGCCCTCGGGGTGCCGCCGGTCGTGGCCAACGCCACATCAACCGTCGCCCTCTGGCCCGGCAGCCTGGCCAGTTTTTGGGGGTATCGGACCGCGATCCAGGGCATTCGGAAATGGTGGCTCCACTGGGCTATACCCTCCGCAGCGGGCGGTATCACAGGCGCCTTGCTCCTGATCTTCACCCCAGAGGAGCGGTTTGCCGGCCTCGTCCCATGGCTGATCTGGGGTGCGACGGCGCTGTTCATGCTCCAGAAGCCCATCATGCGGTGGATCGGGGGACACAGCGGAGCATCGGGCGCCGGGAACGACCCCGAGGACGTGGAACGGAGCAAGCCGCCACTGCGGTTCCTCGTGTACCAGTTCGCCGTCGGGATTTATGGCGGTTACTTCGGCGCGGGCGCCGGCATCCTGATGCTCGCCGCATTCGAGATGATGGGACTCCGGAACATCCACACGATGAACGGCCTCAAGAACTGGTGCGGAATGAACATCAACGCGATCGCGGTCGCAGTGTTCGTCGTCAGCGGAATCATCGTCTGGCCCGTAGCGCTTACGATGGCGGTTGGCGCGATGCTTGGCGGCGCGTTGGGGTCCCGCATGGCGCAGCGGGTCGGGCAGGTCTGGGTTCGTCGGGCCGTGGTCGCAATCGGGATCGGGAGTGGTGTCGCGATGTTCTTGAAAGGTTAGGGGCGCTGGCCAATGTCCGTCGAGCCGTTCTTTCGAAAGGCGCTGCTTGGAATCCTGGTCCTCGTGTTGGTTGGCACGGAAATCGAACTCATCCTGCTCAAGCACTACGAGGACGTGTGGCAACTCGTGCCCATGGTCCTGCTGCCGGTTTCGCTGGTGGTCCTGACCTGGCACGGACTGAGCGCCGGCTCTGCGGCACTGAAGGCGCTTCGTGTCGTGATGGTCCTGCTCGCGCTGAGCGGAGGCGTCGGGGTGATCCAGCACTACCGCACTAACCTCCTCGACGCGTCGGAGTCCAACCCTTCGCTGGCGGGAACGGAGCTGTACCTCGAAGCACTTGAAGGGAGCATCCCGGCACTCGCGCCTGGAACGATGTTGCAGATCGGCCTGCTCGGCCTGTTGTTCACGTACCGCCATCCACGACTCGGCGGTCATACCTCACGGAGTACAACTGTATGAACGCACGCCAGGTCATCTTGCGCGGCACAACGGGAATCGCCGCGCTCGCACTATTCTCGATGCCTGCGGCGGCCCAGCTGGGCCGTCAGCAGGGTCTTGTCGAACCGAACGTCGCTGCGGACAGCGTCATGACCCCGCTCCCGGGCATGACGGCGGACATCGTCGCGGCGCTCAAGTCCGCCCGCCCGATCCTCGGCCCGGCGCCGCTCGACAGCATCCTCAATGCGAAGGGCATGGCCAAGGCCGCCCGCACGACGCTGTACGCCAAGCTCTTCGTGCATGTGGACCTGAACCGGGGCACCGATGCCGACTTCATGCTCATCCCCGGCATGGACGCGCGGAAGCTCTCCGCGATCAAGGCGAAGCGCCCGTACGCCGATTTCGCCTCATTCACCGCCGAGGTCACCAAGGTCGCAAACGCGGCGGAGGCGGACCGGCTCGAGCAGTACGTGTTCATTCCGATCGAACTGAACACGCACACCGAGGCAATCATGGACACGTTTGCCGGCATCGGTGTCGGTACGCGGCGCTGGAAGCGCGAGTTCGTCGAGTACCGTCCGTGGACCTCGATGGAGCAGTTCGACCGCGAGATCGGCAAGTACGTGCGCGCGAATCCTACCGAGCTGCAGCGGCTCAAGCGGTACGTGTACATCAAGTAGATAGTAGTTGGCATGATGGGATTCACGCTCGTGGGCGGGCGCGCGCACCGGGTTCAAGGGCGCCCAAGCGCGCTCTTTACCTACCGCGGCGCCGGCGGCATCGCGTTGGTGTGCCAGATGTTCGAAGCCCGGATGACGGAGTTGTCGACACCGCGGGAGTCGCGCACGCAGAATGGCGTGACGTTCGCGATCTACCAGGTCGGCGCCGCAACGCTCGTCTTCTGGCCCGAAGGATCGATCGTGTGCGTGCTCGCTTCGACGCTCGATCCCGAGCGCGTGATCGCGCTGGCGGTCGCCAAAGCGCAGGCGTGAGCCGGTAGCGCCCGGAGGCGGTCGGCGAGACCGCGATCGAACGTCGTGTCCTTCGGCCGCCCGTTACGGGCTCTTCACCGGCCCGGTCCTGGGCGTCGCCGCCGGAGGCACCCACTCCATCCACCACTGCGGGGGCAGTTTGCGCTGGCGCGGCCAGACCTCGTCCAGCGACGCGGACTCGAACATCTGCCCGTTCCGCATCACATACCTGACGCGCTCGATGTTGGCGATGTCGGTGAGGGGATTTGCATCGAGGACGATGAGATCCGCGAGCTTCCCGGCCTCGATCGAGCCGAGGTCCCTGTCCAGGCCGATGGACACGGCGCCGAAGATCGTCCCCACGCGCAGCACATCATGCAGCGGCATCCCGCCTTCGGACATCAGACGCAGGTCCCAGGGCGTTCCGATCCCCTGCACTTCGTGGTGCGCCCCGACGCCCACCTTGCCGCCCGCCGCGACGATCCTCGCGGCCGCGGCCGTGACGCCCTTGAACGTGAACTCGTCCTCGGGGACCCAGATTCCGGACCGCGTGCGCCGGGCGAGGTCGGGCTGGAACGTGAATCGCTTGAGGCGCCCCTCGTTGTACGCATTCTCGCGCGCAATCATGTAGTACTTGTTCTCGGGTCCCCCGTACGCCACGAGCAATGTCGGGGTGTACGTGATCTCGCTTGCGGCCGAGAGCAGGGCGAAGTCCTTGTAGAGCGGATAGATCTCGTAGGCGTGCTCGTGCCCCGGGTACCCATCGAGCATCTCCGTGATGCTCATCTTGAGGTCCCCCGCGCCTTCGGTCGTCGGCGTCAGGCCCATCTCCCGCGTCGCCATCACGATCAACTGCCGCGTGCGCCGATTGCCGGCGACGTACTGCTTCAGCGTCTGCGTTTCATAGAACTCGGCGTAGCGCTTAACCACCTCGCGCGCGCGCTGCAACGAGTTCACCTGGGCGCCGCTGAACACCCCCTGCCCCGTCCCGAAGAACCGCGGGCCAAGCAGGTCTCCCGCGCGCAGGCGATCGCCGTAGGTCATGATGTCGCTCGTGCTCGTCTGCGGATCCCGCATCGTTGTCACGCCGAAGGCGAGGTTCGCGTGAAACGCCGGCACGGAGGTCTTGTGCACGCCGCGCGACGGCCACGTGTGCGCATGGACGTCCACCCATCCGGGAATGATCGTCTTGCCGGACACGTCGAACACCTTCGCGCCGGCAGGAATGGCCACGCGTCCCGACGGACCGACGGCCGTGATCCGATGGTCCGTGACGACGATATCGCCTTTCTCGATGACCTCGTCGCCGTTCATGCTGATGATGCGAGCGCCCCTGAGCGCCATGACACCACTCGGCTTGTATCCGGCGACCTGGACCTTGATGTCGAAGCGCTTCGGCGTGTACGCCGCCCGCATGGGCAGCGTATCGGCGCCGGGAACGGGAAGCGTGTCGCCCGCCAGGCGCTTCGGCCATGCCTGCTGAATCGAATCCTCCCGCGCCCGCATCGCCTCGGCGACGTCGTAAAGGAAGAACGACCGGCCGAGCGAGAAATGCACGTAGCGACCGTCGCTGCTCCACCCCGGGAACTCGCCTCCCACCTCGATGGCGACCGGCGCCGGGACGCCGGACGTGTCCGCGCGCACGTTCAGCGCGGTGGGCCGCCCCACCATCGGCGCCGGAAACACGTGGAGCCGCTGGGTGCCGCTGTTGAGCGCGAATCCGTGCGTCCCCGTGGGCGACAGCACGATCGGGTCGCCCGTGTACACGGTCTTGCGGTCGGAACCGTCCCAGCGCACGGATTGCAGTCCCGCGTTCGTCGCGAAGAGGATGCGGCTCGTGTCGGGCCCGAAATGCGCCATCGGCCCTTCGGGGATCTGCGAGACGTTGCCGACGGCCGTGATCTCGTGCACCTTGCCGCCGTCCGCGTCCATCCACGCGAACGAAAGCGGGCCGTCGTCCAGCGCGCCGCTGAGGTTGTCGACAAAATTGCGCCGGGGCACCCACGGCCCCGTGGCGAACACGATGCGCCGCCCATCGGGCGAGAACACCGGCCTCGCGTAGAACGAGGAGGTCCGCGTGATTTTCCGCAGCCCGGACCCGTCGGCGTTCACGCGATAGAGGTCACCGGCCCGCTCGTCGGTCCAGGTCGCGAACACGATGGAGCGCCCGTCCGGCGACCACGCCGGCGAATGCTCGACGACGTGTTCGGCGCTCGTGACGCGCCTCGGCGTGCCGCCCGCGAGGCTCGTGATGTAGAGCTTGTCCAGCGCGGTAAAGGCAAGTTGCGTCGCGTCGGGAGAGGGCGTCGCGTCGCGAATCTGTCGCGCGAGGAAGGTGTCGGTGATCGGGTACTGGAAGAGCGACAGCGGGCCCATGTACTGCTCCACGTCGGCCGTGAAGGGGATGTTCTCGGCCTGTCCCGTGCTCGCATCCACCTTCCAGATCTTGCCGTCCCACGTGGTGAGGATCGCGGACCCATCGGGCATCCAGGAGGGATTCGGCATGAGGCCAAACCCCGCGGCGCGGGCGCTGGCGTCATGTTGCACGCCCTTGCGAAGGATCTTCTCGTCGCCCGAGTCGATGTCGCGCACGACGAGCGTGGTGGCCATGTCATAGCGCGTGAAATACGCCAGTCTCTTTCCGTCGGGGCTGACGTTCACCTGCATCGCACCGCCAGGCGTGCTGACCGCCACATGACCACGGCCGCTCGACCGATCGTACATCGTGATCTGGCCGCCCCGCCCCGACGTGTACGCGCGCTTCCCGTCCGGCGAAAAGCTCGTCGCGCCCGCGCCGAACGGCACGCCAACGCCATCGCCGCCGGCCGTGTGGAACAGGCTCTGCCGGACGAGCACGTACGCGTTGTCCATCCACACGGGGTACGACACGGCGCCGCTCGGGAATTTCGTCAGCTTGACGGGGTCCGACCCGTCGGCGTTCGCGATCCACGCCTGGTCGCTGCCGGATCGGTCCGACACGAACACGATTCGGCGACCGTCGGGCGAGTAGCGTGGCTGCACATCGAGCTGGTTGCCGCCCATGATGCGCGTTGCCTTGCCACCGGCGATGGGGAGGGTATAGAGGTCGCCGAGCAGATCGAACAGGATGGTACGCCCGTCGGGCGACACGGAGAGCGACATCCACGTCCCTTCGTCCGTCGTGAAGCGCGCGATGCGCGTCGTCCGCAGCGGCAGCGCGTTCGTCGGGTCGCGCGGCGCCGATCCCGCCGTCACCGTGTAGGCGCGCGGCTTCGCCGGCTGTGACGCCTGCGCCGCCACCTCGGCCGCCGCAACCGCGATCGCGGCCGCCGGTACAATCCACCCAAATGTGCGCATCAACGGGCCCCTCCCACGGGTTCGGCTGCTGTCCACCAGGGCTGGTCGAGCTTCCTCACCATCGGCGCGACCTGGTCGAGCGTCGCGGCGTCGTACACGCGCCCGTTGTGCACCACGTAGCGCAGCGACACCGAGTTGCGGATGTCCGTGAGCGGATTCCGGTCGAGCACCACCAGGTCCGCAAGCTTGCCGGGCTCGATCGACCCGAGGTCGCCCGCGACGCCAATGGCATCAGCGCCGCTCGCCGTCGCGGCGCGAAGGACGTCGTGATTCGACAGTCCCCCGCTGGCGAGGAGCCACATGTTCCAGTGGAAGGCGAGGCCCTGCACCGATCCGCCGGAACCGACGGCGACCTTGCCGCCGGCCTCGACGATGCGGGCGGCGCCCGCCGCGATGTCGCTGAACGCGTACTCGTCCGCCGAATTCCACGGACTGCGCGCGCGGACCAGGCGGTCCAGGTCCTTGTGATAATAGAAGCGCTGCAGCCTGGGATCCGCGTGCGGCTTCTCGGTGGCCAGGATGTGCTCCATGCCGACTCGTCCCGCGACGCGACCGAGGAAGTTCGGGGTGTACACCGTTCCCGATTCCGCGATGAGCTTCGCGAGATCGCCGCGCACCGGGAAGATGTCGAAGTGCCCCTGGTGATCCGCGTAGCCGTCCAGAATCGCGCTCAGGCTCCGCTTGAGATCGGGCGCCGACGCCGCGACGGCCGTGAGGCCGAGCGCGCCGGAGGCGGCGAGGAATCGCTGGCGGTCGGGGCGCGGGGCCGTCAGATCCGCGCGAATCGTGTTGCTGCGAAACGCGCTGGCGTACGGGCCGACGAAGTCGCGCGCCTCTGCCGGTGTCCGCAGGGTGGCGCCGGAATCGAGAACGGCGGGGCCGGTGGCGAACACCCGCGGACCCAGCAGTTCGCCGGTTCCGGCCCGGTCGGCATACGTGAACACGTCGAATGCCGCTGCCTCAGGATCGCGCATCGTGGTGACGCCGAACGCCAGGTTGGCAAGGTACTGCGCGACGATCGTGCGGTGCGCCTGGGGCGCCACCGCGCTGGCAGCGCGCACATCGACGAAGCCCGGCACGATGGTCGTACCACCCACGTCGATCACGCGCGCGCCCCGCGGGATCGCCGCGCGGCCGCGCGCGCCGACAGCGGTGATGCGGTTGCCCGTGATCACGATGTCGCCATTCTCGATCACCTCGCGGCCCTTCATCGTCACGATGCGCGCACCACGCAGCACGAGCACGCCCGACGGCCGGTCGGCGCCGACGGTGATTGTCACGTCGTATCGCGTCGCCTCGTAGGCAGGGGCGCCGCGCGACTGGGCCGCGGCCGCCGAATCACCCGGCGGACGCTGGGTGGAATCGGCGCCGCCGGCCGGCCCCGCTCGCGCGATCGCCGCCGCGAGGGAATCGGCCAGGGCCTTCTCTCCTTGCGCAACGTCGTAGACAAAGAGTGACGAGCCGAGACTCCAGACCGCCTTGGTGCCGTCCAGCGACCAGGCGGGAAAGTCGCCGCCCGCGCGCGTGAGGCGCCGCACCGGCACCGGCGGCGTGGCCGCGGCCGGGTCGATCGTGATCGAATCGGCCGCCTGCGGCCGCTCGAACAGGTAGATCTGCCGGCGACGTCCGGCCCGACTCAGCACGGAAGACCCGTCGGGCGCGAGCACGGTCTGCGAGGTGGCCCCGGCCAGCACCACGCGCCGGTCGGCGCCGTCCCAACCGACCGAGACGAGCGCGCTGCCATCGTGATAGAACACCCGGCTCGTGTCGGAGGTGAGGTGCGGCCCGCCGCCCGGCGCAAGAGGTCCGAGATCGGCCACCATCGTGATGTGGTGTTGCGTCCCGCCCCCGGCCGGCATCCACCGAAGCTCGAGGTTCAGCTCCGAACCCGCCCCCGCCGGCGTCCGCGCCTGCACGACGTCGTCATTCCCCATCAAGGTGACCGCGCGCCGGGGCGCGCGGACGAACACGATGCGGGATCCATCGTGTGAGAGCGTGATCCGCGAGTAGAAGGCGGGCGCGCGCGTGAGATTGCCCGGTGTGCCTCCACGTGCGTCGACCCGGTGAATGTCGCCTCCCGCGCCGTCACTCCAGGTGGCGTAGACGATGGACTGTCCATCGGGTGACCACGCCGGCGAGGACTCGACGAGGTGTGTCGCATTGGTCAGCCGCTGCGGCGCCCGGCCTGCGAGATCCATCACGTACACCTTGCCGAGCGCCGTGAAGGCGACGCGGCGGCCATCCGGGGAGAGGGCCGGCTCGCGGATCTCGCGGACCGTCACCGAGTCGCCGATCCGATGCGACCCCTTGACGAGTGCGCCGAGCGACTGCTCCACGTCGACCGTGAAGGGAATCAGGACGCTCTTGCCGGTCGCCACGTCGATGCGCCACAGCTTGCCGTCGTAGCTCGTGATGATCGACCTGCCATCGGGGAGCCAGGCGGAACCCGGGAGCGGACCAAACCCCGGGGGCCCGGGAGCCTCCGGATGCGTACCCATGAGCACCCAGCGTTCGGCGCCCGTCGCGAGATCGCGCACCACCAGCGCCGTCTTCGCCTCGTAGCGAGTGAAGTAGGCGAGCGCCTGGCCATCGCGACTCACCATGGGGCGGAATGCGCCGCCCGCGACGTTCGTCTGGTACCCGATCACGCCGCGAAGGCGATCGTACCGATACGCCTGCTGCCCGTTGGGAGCCTGGAACCAGACATACCGCCCATCCTGCGTGAACGACGCTCCGGTGGCGCCTGGGGCGGCGCCTCCCGCGCCTCCCCCGCCCGCCCGTCCGCCGCGGCCGCCGTCGTCGCCGGTGGCGGTGAGAGTGACTCCCGTCCCGCCACGAAGATCGACCATGCGATTGCCGGTGACCACAAACTTTCCGTCGGGCGTCCATGCCGGCTGCGACCCGCCCGGGACGAGCTGGCGCGCCTGCTTGCCCGTGGCATCGACAACCCACGTTGCATCGACGCCGCCGCGATCGGACATGAACGCGATCCACTTGCCGTCGGGGGAATAACGCGGCTGGACGTCAACAGCGGTGCCACCGACGATGCGGGTCGCCCTGCCGCCGCCGATCGGCATCGTGTAGAGATCACCCAGATGATCGAAGAGGATCGTGGAGGCGTCGGGCGAGACATCCACGGACATCCACGTCCCTTCATCGGTCGTGAACCTGACGGTCCGGGGCGTCGCGAGGGTCAGCGCGTTGGTGGGGTCTCGTCCGGGTGGCTGGGCAGCCGCCTGAGTGGCGAGCAGCGCGCCGGCAAGCGTGAGTGTTCGCATCAGGAGATGCTACGCCGCCCGCAGGGGAAGGGCAACCAGCCAACCGTCGCCGCGCCGAGTCACCCGGCGCGCGGTCATCGACCGAGCCTGCGCCCGCGCGGGGCGGTGCAGACTGGACAGCCGGAGCCTGGTGCTCCATGTTCAAGAAATCCACCCACCCTAAGGAAGGAGGCGGTGATGTCCCCCACCCTCCGCCGGGCCGCGAGCGCGCTGTTGGCATGCACGGCGTTCGCCTCGCCCGGCATTGCGCAGTCGAATGGCGACACGAACCCCGTCGCTTCCCGTTCACGCGAGGTGCCAGCGCGGCTGGCGACCATCCGCGGGCGCGTCGTCGACGCGGAAGGCGACGTACCGATTCCCGCGGTGCAGGTCGTCATCGAGGGCACGCGTCGCGCCGCCACGACGAGCAACAACGGCGATTACAGCATTCCCGGCGTGCCCCCGGGCACCATCTCGCTGCGGGCCATGCGCATCGGCTACCAGCCGATGAGCAAGTCCGTCACCGTGCCCGAGAGTGGCGACGTCACGGTCAACTTTGCGCTCACGAAGGCGGTCACGCGGCTCGAGGAGGTCGTCACCACGGCCACCGGCATTCAGGCCCGGCGCGAGCTCGGCAACGTGGTGTCGTCCCTCAAGGCTGATTCGCTGGTGGCCACGGCACCAGTGGCCACGGTGCAGCAGCTCCTGCAGGCGCGAACGGCGAACCTTCAGATCATCCAGGGCACCGGCGCCACGGGCGCCACCCCGACCATCCGGATTCGCGGCATCAGCTCACTCTCGCTCACGAACGATCCGCTGGTCATCCTGGACGGCGTTCGGTTCGAAGGGTCCTCGGGCCTGGCCTTCACGCAGTTCTCCAGCTCCCGGTTGTCCGACCTGAATCCGAACGAGATCGCAACGATCGACGTGATCAAGGGGCCGGCGGCAGCGGCGCTCTATGGTACGGCGGCGACGAACGGCGTCCTGGTCATCAAGACCAAGCGAGGCGAGGCGGGCAACGCGCGGTGGACCTTCTTCCTTGAACAAGGCCTGGTGGAGCAGCCGTCGGAGTTTGAGGAGAACTGGCGCAGCTGGGGCCGCAACCTGAACGCCCAGGGCCAGCCGGTGGGCGGCGACATTCAGTGCAAGATCTCCCAGTCCGCGCTCCGCCAGTGCCGCGTCGACAGCCTGACGCGCAACAACCCCTTCATGAATCCGCTGACCAGCCCGTTCCGCAACGCGAGCGGAGGCCTGCGGCGGACCCCGCGCGTGCAGTGGGGCGGGCAGGTCTCGGGCGGCACGGAGTTTCTCCGGTACTTTGTCTCCGCCGTGCGCGAGCACGAGACGGGGCCGTTCGTGATGCCCGACTCGGAGGTCGCGCGCATCACGAACGTGCGTGGCTCGGCGCCGCGCACCACGCAGCGCTATCCGAATCAACTCGACGTCACGAGCCTGCGCGGCAATTTCCAGATCGGCCTCTCGCGGACGGCCACGCTCGGCGTCAGCACGGGGTACATCGACAAGACCCTCTTCACACCCTTCGATGGCGGCTTTTTCGCCGGGATGTTCTTCCAGCTCTTTACCGCGCCGGGGTGCGTCAAATGCTCGGCGACGCTGCGCAATGACGGCCAGCACACGCTCGGCACGCAGCGGGAGTTCATGGGGGACATCTTCTCGGTCGAACTCAAGAGCATCGAAAAGCGGTTCCTCAGCTCGACGCAGCTGAACTGGCAGCCGAAACCGTGGCTCAGCGTTCGGAGCGTCGTGGGCATCGACCAGGCCTCGAACTACGGTTACCAGCTCCAGCTGCTCGGCGAGGGGACCAACCAGCAGGCCGCATGGGGGCCGAGCGCCGGCCAGGGGTTCTCGGGCAAGGGCCTGTCCCGTACGCTCAACACGAAGTACTCCGTGGACCTTGGAGCCACGGCGACACGCGCCGTGACGGGCACGGTGCAGTCCCGCACCACGCTTGGCGCGCAGTGGTTCAAGGACAACTTCCAGTCGGCGAGCGGCAGTGGATACGGGTTCGGGCCGGGGGTCTCCACGCCGAACTCGGCCTCGCAGCGCCTGATCAGCGAGTCGACGACCGAGAACGCCACCTACGGGTGGTACCTCGAGGAGCAGGTGAGCCACCGCGATCGGCTCTTCGGGACGGTCGGGATCCGGCAGGACCAGAACAGCGCGTTCGGACGCACGACGGGAGCCACCATCTACCCGCGGTTCGCGCTGTCGTACGTCATCTCGGATGAGACGTGGTTCCCCAAGCGTTTCACGCTCGACCAGCTCCGGCTGCGCGCCGCGCTCGGCCAGTCGGGCGTGCAGCCCGGCACAACTGCCGCCCTCGCGTTCCTCGGCGCGCAGGCGTTTACCGTAGGAGGCGCTGACCAGCCCGGGCTCGTGGTGTCGTCCATCGGCAACCCCAACCTGAGGCCGGAGAAGACGATCGAGTTCGAGATCGGCGCCGACCTGTCGTTCCTGGACGAACGCGTCAGCGTTGAGCTCCAGACGTACAACAAGCAGAGCCACGATGCGCTGCTGGCCAGGCCGCTCCCGCCGTCCTTCGGCGCGGGAGGCAGCCAGACCGTGAACATCGCCGGCGTGGAGAACCGCGGCGAGGAGCTGACGGTCGACGTCGGCATCATCCGGAGCGGCGCCTACCGCTGGGACGTGCGCCTCAGCGGTTCGCGCAACAAGAACAAGATCGTCTCGGTTGGCGACGTGGTGCTCTCCACGTCGCCGGGCGTCCGCCGGGTGGTCGGCTTCCCGATCTCGGCGCTCTGGGATCGCAAGATCCTTGCATACAAGGACGCCAATAACGACGGCATCCTCACGGAGGCCGAAGTCCAGGTCGACACGGTCACCGGCAAGTACCAGGGGCAAAGCTTCCGCGGCTCGGCGCTTCCCGAGTACGAAGCTGCGCTGAGCAATCGCGTCGGCCTCTTCCGCGGCCTGGTGGACATCACCGCCCTGTTTGATTACCGGGGCGGCTACTGGAACAGCTGGGGCTACCAGAACCAGCGCTGTGTTTCGACCGCCAACTGCCGGGCCGTCAACGATCCCACGGCGCCGCTCGGGGATCAGGCCGCGGCGCTGATGGCCGCGAGTTCGGCGAACCGCACCCTGTGGGGCATGTTCGTCCCGAACGACTTCATCCGCCTGCGCGAGTTGTCAGTGGTCTACAACGTGCCCCAGCGCTTCACGAGCAAGTACCTGCGCGGCCGGTCGGCGAACATCGCGCTGAGTGGCCGGAACATCAAGGTTGTCTGGACGAAGTTCCCGGGCCTCGATCCCGAAGCCAACAGCGGCGGCCAGGCCGCCAACGACTTCTTCTCCGAGCCACCGCTCCGCTACTGGATCACCCGCATCAACGTGGCCTACTGACACGCGACCATCCCCCCAACTTCCGATACGAGCGGATCCCAAGATGACCATTTCAAACTCCGGGCGCGGGAGAGGCGATCGGCGCGGCCGATCGCTCGCCACTGCCGCCCTGCTGGCCGTGGCAGCCTGCAGTACGACCGAGTTGCTCGAGGTGAACACGCCCGACATCATCACGACCGACAAGGTGACTTCGGCCGCGGGGGCCCAGGCCCAGCGCGTCGCCGCCATCGGCCTCTTCAACAACTTCGTGAACGCGGGAGTGAACCTCGTGCTGACGAGCGCGATCCTCAGTGACGAGGCCTTCGTGGCACGCAACGGCACGGAACACCTCGACCGGCGATCGCTCAACAACACCCAGTTCCCGGCCACCTCTCCATGGTCACCGTTCGGCAGCGCGCTCAACGGCAGCGTGCGTGCCGTTCGCGGGTTGAACGCATACCCCCCGACCCCGGCTTCCGCGAAGGCGACGCAAGTGGGGCAGCTGTATGTGCTGCAGGGTTTGATCTACGTGATGATGGCGGAGACGTACTGCAACGGTGTTCCCGTCTCCAAGTTCACCGACGAGAATCCGAGCACCACGGTGCTCAGCACGGCGCAGCTTTACGCGCGATCACTGGCGGCATTCGACTCCGCGCTGGGGATCCTCTCGACGTCGGCCGCGGACCAGCCATTCCGGAACGCCGCGCGCGTGGGCAAGGGCCGCATGTATGTCGACATCAATCAGTATGACCGGGCGGCGGCGGTCGTTGCGGCCGGGGGTGACGGCGCCGGGTCTCTCGCGGTGCCAACCTCCTTCGTACTCAACGCCGAGTACGCCCTCAGCACGACGAGGAACGGCGTGTTCGACTGGATGTCGGACACGAAGAACTTCGGCGCCGCGGACCGGGAGGGCGGTAACGGACTCGACTTCGTCAGCAGCAAGGACCCGCGCGTGAGAGTCGACGGGACCAGGCTTGGAGCGGGGCAGGACGGTACCCTCACGCCCCTCTTTTCGCAGTACCCGGCCGGGAACTCGCCGACGCCGGTAGCCACCGGCATCGAGGCCCGGATGATCGAAGCCGAGAACTTCCTGAAGCTGGGCGACATCGCGAACTTCCTGGCAACGCTGAACGCGGCGCGCACGACCGTGACGGGGCTCGCGCCGCTCGTGGACCCAGGTACGGCCGTCGCCCGCGTGGACATGCTGTTCCGCGAGCGTGCGTTCTGGATGTACTTCACGGCGCACCGGCTGGGAGACTTGCGGCGGCTGGTTCGCCAGTACGGCCGGGCCGCGAACAGCGTGTTCCCTACCGGCGCGTACTTCAAGGGCGGGGTGTACGGAAGCGACGTCGTGCTGGTCCCGTCGCAGACGGAAACGAACAACCCCGAGTGGCCGGCGCCCGCCGGGCGCACCGAAGCCTGCACGGACCGGAATCCGTAGGAAGGCCCCTGGATTTCCCCCACAGGCCGCCCATGCGTCTCGCCGCGCTCGCCCTCTCCCTCGCTGCCGCCACGACAGCCGGCGCGCAGGCCCACACCATCGTTGCGCTCAGCCACAACGACCACACGGTGTACGAGCTGGACCCGGTGTCGGGCAGGATTCTCAATCAATTCAAGGCCCTGGAGCAGCCGCACGAGGGAGTTCCGTCACCCGATGGAAAGACGTTCTACGTGGCTGTTCCCAACGGCCCGCACGTCGTGGTCCTGGAGACGCGCGGATTCACGCAGCTCGCGAAGATCGAGTCGCCCTTCTTCACGTCGTCGGCGCGGAACGGCTCCGCGTCGCCGCACGGCAGCGCGCTGACGGCGGACGGCAGCAGGCTCTACGTCGGGCTGGAGAACGCCGACGTCCCCGGCATCGTGGTCATTGATACGAAGTCAAGGAAAGTCGTGAAGAAGATCGACGTGGTGCTGCGCGGAGGGCACTTCCTCGCCATCCAGCCCGTGACCGACAAGCTCTACTACCCGATGCGCGACGACAATCGCGTGCTGGTGATCGACACGAAGACCGACGCCATCACGAAGATCATCACGGTTCCCGGCGGGCCGGTCGGCGTGGGCTTCGCGCCGAACGGCGACGTCTGGATCCACTGCGACCGCGACGGGTCGGTGGCCGTGATCGACAGCAAGCGTGACAGCGTCGTGGAGACGTTGAAGGACCTGGGCAAGGGCGCCGGGCGGATGGCGGTGTCGCCCGATGGTCGCTGGGCCGCGTCCACGCACGGCGGGACGGAGGACGTGGCGCTCATCGACGCCCGCACGCGTCAGGTGGCCGCGACGATCAAAATCGGCGCCGGGCCGTCGGCGTTTCCCGTGTTCTCGCCCGACGGCTCGAAGCTCTATGCGATGAACGTCGGCACCGGCGAAGTGATCGTGATAGACACCGAGACCCGGTCGGTCGTCGCACGCCACAAGGTCGGCACGAATCCTTTCGGTGGCGGGATCCTGATCCGAAAGTAGGGAGGGACTCGGCCCTATAGTAGATAGTAGGTAGTAGATAGTAGGGATTGGGTGGCGAAAAACGAGAGCGCCCCGGAGCCTGACGGCCCGGGGCGCTCTTCGTTCCTCCGACTATTACCTACTACCTAATACCTACTACCTACTACCTACTACCTATTGCCTGCTCTCCTATGGCATCGCCGCAAAGCAAGTGATCTCCAGCTTCGCGCTCGGCACGACGAGCGCCGAGATCACGACCGTCGTGCGGGACGGCGGCGGCTTCTCCGGCGACCAGAACTTGGTGTACGCCGAGTTCATGCCCTGGAAGTCAGCGACATTGAGCAGGTACACGGTGCAGGCGACCGCATTGTCCATCGAGGTGCCAGCGGCCTCAAATACGGCCTTGATGTTGTTCAGCGTGCTCGTTGTCTGCGCTTCGATCGTCGAATCGCCGCGCGCGGGGAGCTGGCCGCTGGCGAACACGATGTTCCCGGCCTTGATGCCTGGCGAGAGCGTCGCGCTGCCGCGTCCGCCCTGCGGGATGACAACCTGACGACCCTGCGCTTCGAGTGCAGGCGCTGCCAGCGCAACGACGGCTGCAAGGGTGAGAATCCGACCGACGGTCCGCATGAATAACCCGGGCTGAGGTGGTGAACGGTGTGTACGCTGAGAAGCCGAGCCGAGCGCCGTACGGCGCGCCCGGAAGAATATGGCGCGTGATCGGGGGCCGAGGGTAGGTTCATGGAGCCGGTTTCCCCACTTGGAGCAGCCCGTGGCCGATCCGAACCAGCCGACCGACCGATCCGTCTCCCGCCGCGACTTCGCGCGCCTTCTTTCGATCGGTGGCGCATCCGCATTGCTCACGGACCGCGCATTCGCGGACGGTTCGACACTCGATGCCTTCGGGTTCACCAGCGCTCCGCTCCCACCGACTCCGCAGGCGCCCGACGAGAAGTTCTGGGAATCCGTGCGAGCCCGGTTCCTCGTGCCCAAGGATGTCGGGTTTCTCAACGCGGCGAATCTCTGCCCCGTTTCGCTCCCGTCCCTCGAGGCCCACGAGCGCAACATGCGCCGCTACGAGGCCAGCCCCAGCGCGGACGCTCGCTCGGAGCTCATGAAGGGCCGCGAGGAAGCGCGCACGCTGCTCGCCGCCGCACTGCGCGTGACGCCCGAGGAAATCGTCATCGTCCGGAACACGACCGAGGGCAACAACTTCGTCTCGTCGGGGCTGCAGCTTGGCGCCGGCGATGAGGTCATCGTCTGGGCGGACAACCACCCGAGCAACCTCGCGGCGTGGAGTACGAAGGCCAGCCGGTTCGGCTTCACCGTCGTGACCGTGCCCGTGCCGCAGGGTCATCCCGGCACCGCGGGCTACGTGGACCTCTTTGCCAAGGCGATCACTCCGCGGACCCGGGTACTCGCGATCTCGCACATCAGCTCCAACTCGGGCGACCTGCTGCCGGCCGCCGAGCTCTGCGCCATGGCGCGCCAGCGCGGCGTGATGTCGCTGGTGGACGGCGCCCAGGCCTTTGGCGTGCTCGATCTCGACCTGGGTGCGATGCAGCCCGATTTCTATACGGGCTCGATGCACAAGTGGCCCTGCGGTCCCAAGGAAAAGGGCTTGTTGTACGTCAACAAGGCCGTCCACGAGCGCATTCACCCGACCATCGTCGGGCTGTACGCCGGCGCCGTGGGAATCTCACGGCGGTTCGAGGCCGAAGGCCAGCGCGACGATGCTTCAATCGCCGCCGTCAGCGAGGCCCTCAAGTTCCAGGGCGGCATCGGTCGCGCTGAGATCGAAAAGCGCTCTCGTGCGCTCGCGACGTACTTCGTCACCGAGCTGGGCAAGCTGGACGGCGTCAGGATGTGGACCTCGACCGATGCCACCCAACGCGCCGCGATCGTGATCTTCCAGCCAGGCTCGCTCGACCCGCGCCGGCTGGTGACCGCGCTGGCGCAGAACGACAAGATCGTGGTCACCGGTCGCGCCAACGCCCAGGATCGTCCCGGGCTGCGGCTCTCCCCGCATTTCTACAACACGATGGCCGACGCCGAGCGCACCGTGGCGGCGATCAAGCGCTACATGGCGAGCGGGGTGTAGGCCCCATTTGAGCGCCGAAGTGGGCGCCGGGTCGGCGCGAGATGTCAATTCGGTGAAAACGGCAACCTTTAGGGGCCTATGCTCGTTCTAATCGGTGGGATCGCGCCTTTTTCGCGACCCGCCCATCCCAGCGCCGGCGTCACCGCTGGCCGCTGCGCTCCTTTCCGCCCGACCTCACCTGTGATCAATCGGTTTCCCTGGCCCTTCCGCCTCTGCTCGGCTTTCGCCCTCGCCGTGGCGCTCACCGCGACCGCTTCCAGCGCAGGGGGCCAGACCGTTGACGTCATCCGCGGGCGCGTGACAGGCCCGGAACGACAGCCGCTCGAAGGCGCCCAAGTCACGGTGACCACGCTTTCGGGCGCGGTGAGCCGCCAGGCGCGCTCGGATGCCAATGGACGCTACACGGTGACGTTCCCCGGCGGCGACGGCGACTATTTCGTGACGTTCAATGCGATCGGGTACGCGCCGCGCCGCTATGAGATCAAGCGAATCGCGGACGAGGACATCCTGATTGCGGACGCCGAGATGCAGCGGACGGCGACCTCGCTCGGCGCCGTGCGCGTGCAGGGCGACCGCGTCCGCCCTGACCGGAACCAGGCCCAGGCCGACATCAGCGGCACCGAACGCGCGGTCAACACATCGGCGCTTACCGCCGCACAGCAGGGGGAAATCGCGGCCATGGCGGCCTCCGTGCCGGGCGTGCTGCTTGTTCCCGGTGCCGACGGCGACCCGTCCGGATTCTCGGTCCTGGGGCTCGACCCGAGCCAGAACTCGACCACGCTAAACGGGCAGAACTTCGGCGGGGCCGACATCCCGCGCGACGCCGCCGTGGGCGGCGCGCTGACCACATCGCCCTACGACGTATCTCGCGGTGGGTTCAGCGGCGCGAACTTCAACCTGCGCACGCAGAGCGGAACGAACTTCATCCTCCGCACCAACAGCCTGAACCTCGACGCACCGCAGCTGCAGTGGACCGACGCCGCCGCACAGGAACTGGGCAACGAGTATTCGAACACGTCGCTGAGCGGGCGGGTGTCCGGGCCGATCCGGTACAACAAGGCGTTCTACAACATGGCGTACCAGCTCGGCCGACGTTCGAACGACCTGCAATCGCTGCTCAACACGTCGGCGCGCGGCCTGCAGACCAGCGGCATCGCGGCTGATTCCGTCACGCGGCTGCTGGCGATCCTGCAGCGTCTGGGCGTCCCGGCGGTCATCGGGCGCGCACCGTCCGATCGCGTCGGCGATCAAGGCTCCGTGCTCGGGTCCTTCGATTTCTCGCCGCCATCGTCCCGCGCCGGGTCGGCCTACAGCGTGGCGGTCAACGCGTCTTGGAACCGGCAGTCGCCGATCGGCAATCTCACGGCGGAGATGCCCGCGCACAGCGGCGACCGGTTCACCTGGAACGCCGGCAGCCAGCTGCGGCACTCCTTTTATTTCGAGTCAGGGGTGCTCACGGAGAGCACGATCGGGCTTACGTCGTCGCGTGCGGCCACCGACCCGTACCTGTTGCTCCCGGGCGGCTCGGTTCGCATCAACTCGACCTTCCCGGACGGCACCAATGGCGTGAAGTCCGTTGCGTTCGGCGGCAACGCGGCGCTCGACAACGCGACCACCAACGGCGCGTTCGCGTTCACCAACCTGCTTTCGTGGTTCTCGCTCGACAATAAGCACCGGGTGAAACTCTCAACGGAGCTGCGTTACGACCGCTACGGCCTCGACCAGGCGCTGAACGGCCGCGGCACGTTCAGCTACCTCTCGCTCGCGGACCTCGACGCCGGACGGCCGGCCACGTATGGGCGGACCCTGCAGCCGCGGATTCGCGACGGTGGGCAGTTCATCGGCGCGGTGTCGCTCGGCGATTCGTACCGCAGGACCAATCGCCTGCAGATCCAGTACGGCGTTCGGCTCGATGGCAATTACTATGGCGACCGACCTGAGCGGAACACCGCGCTCGAACAGGCGATCGGCGTCCGCAACGACGTCGCCCCGAACCGGATCTACCTGAGCCCGCGCGTGGGCTTCTCGTGGAACTACGGCACGGCGGCGCAGATCGGTGCGTTTGAAGGCGCGTTCCGCGGTCCGCGTGCGACCGTGCGCGGCGGGGTCGGGCTCTTCCAGGGCAACCCAGCCACGCAGGCGCTCAGCGGCGCGCTGGACAACACCGGCCTGCCAACTGGCCTGCAGCAAATCGTGTGCACGGGGCTCGCGGTGCCCGCGCCGAACTGGCCGTCGTACGCGAACGGTACCGCGCTCGCGCCGTCAACGTGCGCGGATGGTTCAACGGGCTCGGTGTTCTCCAACAGCGCGCCGAACGTCACGCTGTACGATGACCGCTGGAACGCGCCCCGCAGCATCCGCTCGAACCTGCAGTGGAGCGGCGCGATCCTCGGCAACCGATTCAACGGCAACTTCGAGGTCACGTACTCGCTGAACCTCGCTCAGGCCGGCACCGTGGACGCCAACTTCCTCCCGACGCAGCGGCTCTCGCTCGCCGGCGAGGCTGGGCGACCCGTGTTCGTGCAGCCGTCGAGCATCGACACGCGTACCGGCGCGATCGCCACGCGCGATGCGCGGGTGACCACGGCGTACAACCGCGTCACCGAATCGCGCTCGGATCTTCGCTCGGAGAGTCGCCAGTTCCGCGCGACGATCTCGCCGCTGACGTTCTCGAGTCGGCTGTCGTGGAATGCCTCGTACGTGTACACGAACGTGCGCGAGCGCTCGCGCGGCTTCGGCGGCAATACGGCCGGGAACCCGCTTGACTTCCAGTGGGCGCGCTCGAACTTCGATTCGCGGCACCAGGTGCAGTATTCGCTCTTCTACAATGCGTTCGATCTCGTGCGGGTCGGCTGGACCGGCGGATTCCGTTCCGGCACGCCCTTCACGCCGATGGTGGGGTCGGATGTGAACGGCGACGGCTCTGCCAACGACCGTGCGTTCGTGTATGACGGTTCGATCTCGAGCGACCCGACGCTCTCCATCGCGATGGCACAGTTGCTCGACGACGCGCCCAGCTACGTGCAGGATTGCCTGCGCAAGCAGGCCGGCCGGCTCGCGCGCCGGAACAGTTGCCAGGGGCCATGGACCTCGCAGGCGAACCTGAGCATCTCGCTCAACCCGGTGAAGTTCCGGATGCCGCAGCGCGCGATCCTGTCGTTCTCGGTGTCGAATCCCATCGGCGCGCTCGACATGCTGATGCACGGCAGCGATCGCCAACACGGCTGGGGGCAGCCCGCTGTCCCGGACCAGAACCTGCTGTATGTGCGCGGCTTCGATGCGGTCAACAATCGGTTCCGCTACGAAGTGAACCAGCGATTCGGCTCCGCCAGCCCGCTGCTGACGGCCACGCGCACGCCCGTGGTGGCGACGGCGCAGTTCCGGTTCGACATCGGCCCGACGCGGGAGCGGCAGTCGCTCACGCAGCAGATGAACATCGGGCGCCGCAACGAAGGCAACAAGCTCCCGGAAGGCGTGATCAAGTCCATCTACGCCAACGGCGGCATGGTGAACCCGATCGCGCAGGTGCTGCGCCAGTCCGATACGCTCAAGCTCACCGCGAAGCAGGCCGATAGCCTGGCCACGCTGAACCGGTGGTACCTGATCCGGCTTGACTCGGTCTGGACTCCGGTTGCGCGTTCGCTCGCCGCACTGCCAGAGCGTTACGATGAAGGCACGGCGTACGCGCAGTACAAGAAGGGGCGTGAGGCGACGGTTGACCTGCTCAGGAATCTCGCGCCGAAGGTGAAGGGGCTCCTGACCGACGCACAACGCCGCCAGCTGCCGGCGCTGGTCACGAGCTACCTCGACCCACGGTTTCTTTCGTCCATCCGCTCCGGGACCGCAGGGGCAGGCGGCAATCCGTTCGGGGGAGGCGGCGGCCCGATCGCCATTCCCGCCGGCGCAGGCATGCAGGTCATCGCCCGTTAGTTCATTGACGCTTACGCGCATTACCGCACTTCTTCAGAGCAGCACTCATCGAGGGTTGACCATGAGTTACACGTCCCATTGTTCCGCGCGGTTCACGCGAACCGCCTCGCACGCATCGCGCAGGCTCGTGGCGTCGCTCGCCGCGATCTCGCTGGCCGCAGCGCCGCAGCGCGCCCTGGCGCAGGGCGCCGCACCGGCGACCAGCAGCGCGCTCCCGGCCATCCGCACGCTCTCTTCCGCCACGGCCAAGTCCGCGGAGCTGCTCGGCGCCGTGTCTCAGGCCCGCGCACTGCCGAACGGGCGTGTGCTCGTCAATGACAACTTCGGCCGTCGCGTCCTGATGTTCGAGCCCGGGCTCGGCTCGTTCAAGGTGATCGCAGACACGACCCCGGCGACTGCGAACGCGTACAGCTCGCGGGCGGCGGGACTGATCGCCTACAAGGGCGACTCGACGCTCTTCGTGGACCCGCAGTCGCTCTCGATGCTCGTGATTGACCCGACGGGCAACGTCACTCGGGTGATGTCGGTCCCACGGCCAAACGAAGTGATCTCGCTGATCGGTGGCCCCAACGGAACTCCGGGCTTCGATGCCCAGGGCCGCCTCGTGTACCGCGGGATGCCGCAGTTCCGGATGGCCGCGCCAACGCCGGGCGCCAACGGGCCGCAGTTCCAGATGCCACAGTTGCCGGAGTCGCTCGCCGTGGTCCGGGTCGCACTCGACACAAGGAAGGTGGACACGGTCGGGCACGTCAAGATTCCAAGGCAGAACATCAACGTGAATCGGGGTACCGATGGCCGGATGAGCGTGACCACGCGGCTCAACCCGCTGCAGGTGGAGGACGACTGGGCCGTCGCGTCGGACGGTCGGGTCGCCCTGGTGCGGGGCCAGGATTTCCGCGTGGATTACGTGGATGGTGAGGGCAAGGTGGCGGCATCGCACAAGATCCCGCACGATTGGATCCGCCTGACCGATTCGGCCAAGGTCGCGTTCATTGATTCCGCGAAGACGGCGCTGGAAGCGCAGCGGCAACGCGCCATGCAGGTGATGCAGTCCGGGGGCGGTGCGGCAGCGCTGGCGGGCATGGCCGGCGCCGCCGGGCTCGCAGGCTTCGAAGCGATGGCGGCCGGCGCGGCCGCCGCGGGTGCGGGCGACCGCATGCGAGTCATGGAGTTTCGGATGGGTGGTGGCGATGCGCCTCCCGCGCGCGGCGCCGCCCCTGGGGCAACCGCTGGCGGCGCGCCGTCGCAGACGACGCTGCAGATTCCGCCGCTCAACTTCGTGGATCCGTCGGAACTCCCCGACTACGCCCCGCCGTTCGGCGCCGGCGCGACAAAGGCCGACATGGATGGCAACCTCTGGGTGCGCACGAACACCGTGTACAACGGCGGCTCCGTGTATGACGTGATCAACGCCCAAGGCAAGCTCACGGATCGCGTGCTGCTGCCCGCCGGCCGCGTGATTGCCGGATTCGGGCCCGGGGTGGTGTACATGGGTTTCCGTGAGGGACCCGGTGGCGTGCGGTTGGAGATGGCACCGATGCGTACGGCTACGCCTTAGGTGCCGAAACTGCGGATACGGCGACTGCTTTTGCAGGGAAACAACTGAAACGACAGATAACAACCGATACTGCAACCTCTGGGGGAACTACAACGGCGCGCCGCGACTCCGGCCACCGGCGTAGTTCCCCCAAGTATTTGCAGTTGTAGTGTCCGCCGTGATCCGCGGTTTCCGCCGTTTCCCTGCCCAGGCAGTGGCGGCTAGGGCGCAGCCACGGCGGTTTCCAACAGCGCGCCGCAACTCAGGCCACCGGCGCAGTTCCCCCAAGTATTTGCAGTTGTCGTCTCCGCCGTGATCCGCTGTTTCCGCCGTTTCCCTGCTAAAGCAGTTGCAGCCGCGGAACGAAAATCCAGCGAATCGAAAAAACTACTTCTCCCCGGCCATCGCCCGTACCGTCTTGTATTCCTTGTCCGTCACGGGAATCACCGAGAGCCGCGGGATCCGGATCAGCACCATGTCCTTCAGCACCGCCTTCCGCTTGATCTGCTCCAGCGTCACCGGCGTCGTGTACTGGGCCGTCGCCCGCAGGTCCACCATGTACCACTGCGGATCATCCTGCTTCGACTCGCGATCGAAGTGCCGGTGCTTGGGATCGAACGCCGTGTGATCCACATACCCTTCGCGCGCGACCTCGCACTCGCCGACGATGCACTGCTCATCCGTCATCGAGTGATAGAAGAGCACCTTGTCGCCCATCTTCATCGCGTCGCGCAGGAAGTTCCGCGCCGCGTAGTTCCGGACGCCGTCCCAGCAGGTCGTGCGACCGTGCCGGCGCAGCAGGTCGTCGAACCCGAAGATGTCCGGTTCGGTCTTGACCAGCCAATAGCGGATCTCGCCATCGGCGCGCTTGAACGCATGCGCCCACTTGCCCTTTTCGTACGAGGCGTTGCGCTCGGCCGAGTCCATCTCGTCGGATGGCTCAGCCGGAATCACAACCTTCGCCGCGACCTTGGCGGCTGGTTTGGTTGCCGCCTTGCCGCGTGCGGCCTTCGGCGCAGGGGACTTGCTCGGGGTCTTCTTCTTCGCAGCCACGGTTCCTCTTTACGATGCAATGCCAGACTTAATCGCCTTCAACACCGCGTCGGCGAACGTGTCGATCTCCGCGGGCGTGGTGTACACGCTCGGCGTAATACGGATGCCCTGAAACTCGGGATGAATGATCGGCGTGTTGACGATCCGGTACTTTTCGAGCAGCCAGCCGCCGAGCTTGGCGGGGTCGAGCCCGTCCACGTTGAAGAACCCGATCGCGCCACTCCGGTCCGGCCCGAGCTGCGTGAGCACCTTCACCCGGTCGCTCTCGCTCATCAGGCGCTTCGCCCAGCGGTCGCGCAGGTACCGGAGTCGCGCGATCTTGCGATCCAGCCCCATCCCCTGCGAAAACGCGAGCGCCGCCGACACCGCGTTGAAGTTCGCCTGCGGGTGCGTCCCGATCTCCTCGTACTTCCGGATATCGCTTGCCTGGCTCTCCGCGGCGGCCATCAGCGGCCACAACTTCGGGATCTTCGACTGCCGCACGTACAGGAAGCCCGCGCCGATCGGTGCGTGCAGCCACTTGTGCAGCGAGGTGCCATAGAAATCCACCTCGAGCTCGTCGCGCTTCATCGGCCACTGGCCGAACGCGTGGGCGCCGTCCACGAAGACCTCGATGCCCAGCGGCTTCGCCATGCGCATGATCTCGCGCACCGGCAGGACCTGGCCCGTGAGGTTCGTGATGTGCGTGATCTCGATGACCTTCGTGCGCGGCGTGATCGCGGCCCTGAACTGGTCCACGATGTACTGGTCCGACGGCGGCGGAACCTTGAACGAGATCTGCTTGAGGACGATCCCCTCGCGACGCTCCCGCTGCTGCCACGTCGTGATCATCCGGCCGTAGTTCTGGTTCGTCACCAGCACTTCGTCGCCCCGCTGGAGATCGATCCCGTAGATCATGATCTCGAGCGCCTCACTCGCGTTCCGGACGATCGCCATCTCGTCCGGACTGCAGCCGAACTCCTTCGCCAGCTCGCGGCGGGTGCTCTCCATGCGCGGCTGCAGGATGCGCCACATGTGCTCGACCGGGAGCTCGTTCGTGAACTTCAGGTCGCGGATCATCTGCTCGAGCACGTGGCTCGGCGTCGGCGAGATTCCGCCGTTGTTCAGGTTGATCATCGTCCGGTCGGCGTCGAACGCGCGCGCAATCTCGGACCAGTAGAGTTCATCCTCGGCGACTGCCGCGGCCGACTTTTCGCCGGCGATCGTGTTCGCGCGGAAGAGGTGCGCGAACGCATCCTCACGGAATGCAGGGAACGCAACGCCTGCGGCCGCGAGGCCGCGAACGAAGGTGCGACGGGACGTGTGCATCGGTACCCCCTGATCGCCTGCGGTGGTGTCGCACCCGGATGGGTGCCTGACTGGCCGAGCCTGGCCGGTACGACCCTCTAATTTCAGCGACGCGACGGGCCGCCGCCAGCCGCGATCAGGGGCAAAACGGGCCGTTCAGGGCACGACCAGGAGGCCGACCTCCCCGCTAAACTCCCGGAGCCGGGCGAGCCCGGCGGGCGCCAGCCATGGGCCGCCGTCGAGACGGTAGGCGATCCGGTATCGGCCCGGGCCGAGCGGGATGCGGGCCTCCCAGGCGCCATCGCGTCGTTCGCCCTCGACGGGCTCCCAGCCCGAGAAATTCCCGGCCACTTCCACACGGGTCGCCGCGGGCACCGCCACGCGCAGGACCACGATCCGCTGCTCGCCGACCCGGGTCACGCTGACGGACGCCTCGCTCGCGCGAGGCGCCACCTCGTTGTCCAGCGACGTCACCGACCGCCGGACCGCTATCTGGGTCACCGTGGCATCCGGTGCCCCTCGCACCGGGTCGGCAAGCTGGCGACCGCTGGTCACCACCAGCGCGTACCGCGCGGTCACATGCCACGTCGCGGCCGCCATGAATGCCGCTTGCTCGGCGATCGTTGACGCCCGGCCGCGCCGGATTGTCTCGACCAATGAGAGCTCGATCGGACCGCGCTCAAATGCAACCGACGCGACGAAGTCGCGCAGGTCGAACTCCCGCGACCCGTCGCGCGTCGTCACCTGGCTTGCCTCGAGCAGCAGGCCGTCCGTGCTGCCGACGTCGCGTACCGCGAGATCGATCGCCGCCGAGCCGGCTGCGACCGAGATGCCGAGGTCCATCTGGCGTGACGCCGCCGTCCCCGCCGAACGCACCGTGCGTCCGGCGGCCGCGCCCGCGCTCGCCGAGAGCGATGACCAGCGCAACCAACGCGCGCGCGCGCCGGCCGACGCGCTCGCATCGCGGAAGGGATCCGTGAGGGCAAACAGCACCCCGGCGCCAGCGGCCTCGAGCTGCCACTTGCTGGCCGGCGAAGGCCGCCAGGCCGCGCCAATGGCGAGCTGCGCGGCCGCCACGCTATCACGCGCCCACGTGGCATTGCCGGAAGCGATCCACGCCAGCGTGGGATCGCCACGGTGACGGATGATGCCCAACGTGGCGGCGACCCGATCGTCTGAAGACGGCTGGACGATCTGTGCGACGCCGGCCTCGATCCGGAGGTCGTTCCGGGTCTGCGCCTCGGCGTACCGCGGCGCGACGATGGTGAGGGCCGTCGCTACACCGAAATACAAAGCGGGCAGCCGCAAGGGCTGCCCGCTGGGATGGAACCGGTCGTCGCTAGCGCTTCTGCGCCGTGACGACGCTGCCCGCGGGCGGGAGGAGCGACATGACGCCACGTCCGCGCAGTTCGAGCGCTGAGACGGGTTTGACGCCAAGGGCGACATCCTTCTGAACGGCGGCATTGAGTTCGGTAAGTTGCGTGCCGCTCGCGCCGCGCGCCATCAAACGCAGCACCATGGTCGCCGCCGTCTTGGGGGCAATGTCCTTGGCGAGCAGCTCGGTGAGTACGCCGAGCTCGACGGTCAGCCGGCGCCCGGGAGCGATCCGCCGCATGTCGCGCAGCGCCGATTCCGGCGCGCCGTGCGCCAGCGCGTCGGCGCCGGCGGCCAGTTCGTCAACCGTGGAGTTCGCGCCCAGCAACTCGCGGGATTTCTTGAGCCGTTTCTCGAGGGCCGCCAGGGCACGCTCGATCTCCTTCGGGGTGGCGCGGAACGCGACGCCTTCGAGCGCCCGTGACACCAGCGGCTCCGTCGGCGTGCCGCGCACGCGGGCGGCATCGAGGAACCGGCGAACGGCGTCCCGGGTGCCGTCGTCACTGATCAGCAGCAGCCGGGTTTCCTGCGCAGCGAGGGACGCCGGCGCGCTGACGACGCCCAAGGCGCCCACCACGCCGCCCGCGAATACGCCGACGGGTACCATAGCGCAAATGCCCGCCAACGTCCGCAGGACGCCCCTTCGCCGGTTGAGCCGCATGGTCGGCCTCATCAGTCCGGCCGAACGATCATCACGGACGCGTCGCCGCGGAAGTCATTGCTCGTGGCCTTGGCGGCATTCGGATCCGCGACCAAGGTCGTCCCGTCAACGATGAAGGCGTAGGTGTGGCGGCCCGGCTTGGCGAGCACCGTGGCCGTCCATGGCCCCTCAGTGCCGGCGCGGACCATGGGGCTCGCGGCCCTGTCCCAACCGTTGAAATCGCCGACGACCGCCACGTCGCGCGCGTTGGCCTGCTCGAAGACGAGCGCCACCGGCACCGGTCGTTCGGCCGCGTCGCCGTCCGCGACCGGCTGGAGCTCGATGCTCGGGCCGCTCGCGACCACGATCGGCTCACTGGTCGCCACAGTGCCGCGCGCCACGAACCCGATTGCCAGCGACGCGGCGGCAAGGACCGCGGCGCCGCGTGCCGAGATCGACGTGTCCGCGACCCACCAGAGCGCGCGCTGCCAGCGCGACGCCGGGCGGGCATGTCGTGCGCGTACGGCCATCAGCACCCGAGCCACCGTGCCGCTCCGCACCTGGGGCGGTGTGCGCAGCACCCGCGCTGCGCGCTCGATCATTTCGTCTCGTTCATCGTTCACTTTCAGTCACCTCGGTCAATCGCGTGCGAAGTGCATCGCACGCTCGCTTGACCCGCATCCGCAGCGCCGAGAGCCCCGCTCCCGTCATCGCGGAAATGTCCTCGTACGATAGGTCTTCCACATGTCGGAGCAGGAACGCCTCCCGCTGCTCCACCGGCAGGGTGTCGAGTACCACCCGTACTTCCTCCGCCCAATCCGCGCCGATCTCATGCTCGGCCGATGCCGTGAGCGGAATCTCCCCGTATTCGATGACGGAACGATGGCGGCGGTTGCGGGCCATCAAGGTTCGGCATCGGTTGGCCAGGATCTGGAAGAGCCAGGGGTCAAACCGGGCGTCCTCGCGGAACCTGGGAAAACTGTCATGGACCCGCACGAACGTATCCTGCACGGCCTCTTCAGCGTCCTGCTCACTCCCCAGCATGTTCCGGGCGAACCGGAGGCAGCGTGGGTAGTAGTGCTCCACGAGCTGGATGAACGCCTGATCGTCGCCTCGCTTGGCGCGGATCGGGAGGGACGGATCGAAGTCGTTCACAGGGGCGCGTTTGAACGCAAACAGGTGTGTCAGATTACCCCCTGACGCCCCAAATGGCTATCTGGCCCCGATACGTCACCGACGTTGGCCTGGCGTTCAACGACAGCTCCGGCGTGACATGTTTCTCGTGTGTTGACCAGCGTGCTAATCACACAATCACACGCGGTTTTGCACCGCATAGATGTTTACCCGATGGTACCGGGGGGTGTCACCGCAGTGTTACCCCGAATATCGGGTGATGTGACCGAGGACACAGGACTGCCCCGCTCCCGGTCCTCGAGGGACTCGCGGTGAGCCTGCTGTCGTACCTCGACTCGTTCGCCGCGTTCCTGCGACCGACCTTGCTTGCACTCGCGGTAGCGCTGGCGCTGGTGGCGACGCTCGATTGGATGGTCCGCACGCGCCGGCTGAACCCGTTCGGCGGCGTGGCGCGCCTGTTTCGGCGATGGGTTGACCCGTGGGTCATGCCGATTGAGCGGGTGGTGGTGCGATCCGGCGGCCTCCCGGCGCACGCGCCGTGGTGGGCCGCCGGGTTCGTGGTGTTCAGTGGGATCCTGCTGCTGGCGGCAGTGGACTTCCTGCGCGGGCAGTTGGCGTTCGCCCTTGCGGCCGTGGACGGCGGCGCCCGGGGAGTGTACCGGCTCGCGATCACGTGGGTCTTTGCCGTGCTGCAGCTCGCGCTGATCGTGCGCGTGGTCCTGTCATGGATACGTGCGCGCCCGGGCGCATGGTACGCACGGTGGTCGTACAAGCTCAGTGAGCCATTCCTCAAGCCGATCCGCAACGCCGTGCCGATGATCGGCATGGTGGACGTATCGCCGATCGTGGCGTGGTTCCTGCTCGGGATCGTGCAGGCGGTGCTGATCAGGGTGTGGTAGGGGGCACGCCACGCACCTTTGCGTTCCGGCGCCGCTTTGCGACACCTGAGGCAAGCGCCAGAACCGCCGCGCAGACAATTAGCGTGTCGGGCAGCCAGCCCGGGATGTACGCGGCGTCGCGGAAGAAGAACGCCGCGAAGAGCATGACTGCGATGATTTCGTCGGCTCGATCAAGCATCTGTGACTCCTGTCGCGTGGGTCAGGGGGTATCGGCGGCCGGTGGCATCCACCGGCCGCCCTTTATTTCAACAACTGCGTCCGCACACTCAAGTTGCCCGCAGACATGCCAGCAGACGCTCCTCAGCACGGTCGACTGCGAACCCGGCACGGATTGCGTTCAGGGACGCCGCAAGGCACCCGATCGGGCCCGCAAGGCAGGCCAGGTAGCCGAGGTTAGAAATGTGGAACTCATCGATCGCTGCGCGGAACGCCCAGTACTCGGACTCGCATGGGCCTGACTCATCCTCTCCGTAGCTCGCCTGATCGACAGGAGCCATCGATACCACGTCTTTCGACTCAGTTGAAGGCGACGTCGAAGTCCACCTGCGGTGTTCGTCGAATGAAATCGTAATGCTCACCGTTGGCACCCCAGCAGAATACGCGGTTTGCGTCATGCTGACCAAGCGCCACGACCCCTGGTGCAGTTCCCACGACTTGGCGATGCGACCAATCACGGTACCACCGCGCCGTAGCTCGATCTCACCCACAGGTGCGCCGTCCGCAGCGGACACCTTGACTGAGGCTGAACCACCATCAGCGAGGCGTCCGAGTTCACGGTTCCAAGATCCGCGACGCCGCGCTTTTGACGGCACGGCAAGTACGCCAACATCGATCGAGCCGCTCCGAAGCTGGATGGAACCTTCTACCGCACCGCCAGATGTGACCGCCGCAGAGTATGTCCCGGCCTCCGATTCGAGAACTCGGCCAAACGGTCCGGCGTCAAGCCGGCGAACAACGACACGAGCAGTTCCGCTGGTGTTGAGAGTGTTGGCCCTCTCACCGATCCGCGACGGCGTCGTCGGGTTCGGTTCGGTGGGGCCAAGCGGCTTTGATACATCGCCGCACGCCGCTGCAAGCGCTGCGCCAACGAGCGCGACGGTCGCGCCGAAGGTGTGATATGCCTTTTGCACTGTCCTTCTCCAAGGTGTGAGTTGTTGGGTGACTACAGTTGATCCCACCCCCACACCCCGGCGGCCATACGGTCCCACTCCGAGGCGAGCCCACGATGCAACCGCCGCCCCGCACCGCAAAGCTCCAAATCACGCCAGAGTGATCATTTCCTTGCGTCATTGGATCGTCACCGGCGGTCTTGGCGGACGTCTCCGGGGGTACTCGACACCCCGACGGCCACCGGTTGACATCATCCGTTCATCCGGATAAACTGATGAAAGACAACCGATACCGTGGCGATTTGAGGCAACTTGCGGCCACGTAAAACATTCCGCTAAAGCGCCAGCCCGGTGCGCCTCGTCGCACTGGGCGTTTTCGTTTCCACCTGAGCGACGGACCAGAGGCCCTGAATCGTCCCGATGTTCTCCGTGTCGTTCGAGTTCTTCCCGCCCAAGTCCCCGGAGTCCGAGGAGGCGCTCTGGCGCGCCATCACGCGCCTCGCCCCACTGGCGCCGAAGTTCGTCTCGGTGACGTACGGCGCCGGCGGGTCCACGCGCGAACGCACCCACCGCACGGTCAAGCGCATCCTGGACGAGACGGCGCTGATCCCGGCGGCCCACCTGACCTGCGTCGGCGCCACCACGGCGGAACTCGACGCCGTCGCGGACGAATACTGGGCGAGCGGCGTGCGCCACCTGGTCGCGCTCCGGGGCGATCCGCCGGCCGGCGCCACGGCATACACGCCAACGCCGGGCGGCTACGCGTACGCGTCGGACCTCGTGATGGGCCTCAAGCGCCGCCATGATTTCGATGTCAGCGTCGCGACGTTTCCCGAAGGCCACCCGGACACGCTCTCGCTCGACCGCGAACTCGACAACCTGAAGCGCAAGATTGACGCGGGCGCTTCACGCGCGATCACCCAGTTCTTCTTCGACAACTGGACCTACCTCAAGTTCGTGGACCGCGCGCGCAAGGCCGGCATCACGGTGCCGATCATCCCGGGCATCATGCCGGTTTCCAACTTCACGCAGATGACGCGGTTCGCCCAGATGGCGGGCGCATCGGTCCCGCGCTCGCTGGCGCCGCTCTTCGAGGACCTCGAGAACGATCCCGAAACGCGCAAGCTCGTCGCCGTCACGGTTGCCGCCGATCAGTGCCAGAAACTCGCCGAGGCGGGCGTGACCGAGTTCCACTTCTATACGCTGAACCGCGCGGACCTGACCTACGCCCTCTGCCACATCCTCGGACTGCGCCCGACCGCCGGGAATCCGCAACGGCGCGCCCCGTGAGCACGACCTTCACCCGCAGCGCACGCCTCGCGCTGCTCGACTCGCTCCTGCACGAGCGAATCCTGATCCTCGACGGCGGCTACGGCACCGAGCTGCAGAAACTCCGCCTGACCGAGGCCGATTTTCGCGGCGCGCGGTTCGGCGACTGGCCGCGCGAGCTGCGCGGCAACAACGACCTGCTCGTCCTCACCCGTCCGGACGCGATCCGCGCGGTCCACGAGGCATACCTCGACGCCGGCGCGGATATCATCGAGACGAGCACGTTCACCGCGACCTCGATTGCGCAGGCCGACTACGGCATGGAGTCGCTGGTGGTCGAGATGAACCGGGAGGGCGCGCGCGTCGCGCGCGCGGCCTGCGACGTCTGGGAGGCGCGCGACGGTCGGCCCCGCTTCGTCGCCGGGATCCTCGGCCCCACCAACCGCTCGGCGAGCATTTCGCCAAAGGTCGAGGACGCGGGCTTCCGGAACATCTCGTTTGACGAGCTCTCGGACGCATACCTGGAAGCGGCGCGCGCGTTGCTCGACGGTGGCGCCGACCTGCTGATGGTCGAGACGATCTTCGATACGCTCAACGCCAAGGCCGCGATCTTCGCGACGGAACGACTGTTCGATGAGCTGGGCGAGCGAGTGCCGGTGTGGATCTCCGGCACGATCACGGACCAGAGCGGGCGCACGCTGTCGGGGCAGACGACCGAGGCATTCTACAACTCCGTGAGCCACGCACGGCCGTTCGCCGTCGGGCTCAACTGCGCGCTCGGTGCGAAGGACCTGCGCGGGCACATCCAGGAACTCTCGCGAGTGTCGCCGTCGTGGGTGACGATCCACCCGAACGCAGGCCTGCCAAACGCGATGGGTGGCTACGACGAGACGCCCGAGTACACGGCGAGCGTCCTGCGCGAGTTCGCGCAGGCGGGGTTCGTCAACATCGTCGGCGGCTGTTGCGGCACCACGCCGGCGCACATTCGCGCCATCGCCGCAGCGGTGCGCGGCCTGCCGCCCCGGGCGCGCGCAACGCCCGCGCCACGCCTCCGGCTTTCCGGGCTCGAGCCGCTCACCATCGGGCCGGACTCGAACTTCGTGAATGTCGGTGAGCGCACCAACGTGACCGGCAGCGCGAAGTTCCGCACGCTGATCCTCGACGGGCACTTCGATGAAGCGCTGAGCGTCGCGCGGCAGCAGGTGGAGAGCGGCGCCGTCGTGATTGACATGAACTTTGACGAAGCGATGCTGGACTCAGAGAGCGCGATGCAGCGCTTCCTGAACCTCGCGGCCGGCGAGCCGGCGATCGCCAGGGTGCCGTTCATGATCGACTCGTCGAAATGGCGGGTGATCGAGGCCGGCCTGAAGTGCATCCAGGGCAAGGGGATCGTGAACTCGATCTCGCTGAAGGAAGGCGAGGCCGAGTTCCTGAGGCAGGCGCACCTGGTGCGCCGCTACGGCGCGGCGGTGATCGTCATGGCGTTCGACGAACAAGGCCAGGCCGATACGGTCGAGCGCAAGGTGGCGATCTGCACGCGCGCCTACCGCCTGCTCACCGAAACGGTCGGCTTCGCGCCGGACGACATCATCTTCGACCCGAACATCTTCGCGATCGGCACCGGGATCGAGGAGCACGACCCGTACGCCGTCGCCTTCATCGAGGCGACGCGCCGGATCAAGGCGACGCTGCCCGGCGCGCGCGTGTCCGGCGGCGTGAGCAACGTGTCGTTCTCGTTCCGGGGCAACAATCCCGTCCGCGAAGCGATCCACTCCGTGTTCCTGTACCACGCGGTTGCGGCGGGCATGGACATGGGGATCGTCAACGCGGGCGCGCTGACCCTCTATTCGGATATCCCCGCTGACCTGCTGGAGCGCGTGGAGGACCTCGTGCTCAACCGGCGCCCCGATGCAACGGAGCGGCTGCTGAGCGTGGCCGACACCGCAAAGGGCGCGGCCAAGGCGAAGGTCGCCGACCTCGCATGGCGGAACGCCCCGGTGCACGAGCGCCTGACGCACGCACTGGTGCACGGGATCAGCGACTTCATCGTGGACGACACCGAGGAAGCGCGGAAGCTCGCTGAGCGCCCCATCGAGGTGATCGAGGGCCCGCTGATGGACGGGATGAACGTCGTCGGCGACCTGTTCGGCAGCGGGAAGATGTTCCTCCCGCAGGTCGTGAAGAGCGCCCGCGTCATGAAACGGGCGGTGGCGCACCTGACGCCGTTCATCGAGAGTGCGTCCGCGGCCGACGGTGGCGCGGGAGGAGCAAGCGGCGCGCCGAGCAAGGCGGGCAAGATCGTGCTCGCCACGGTGCGCGGCGACGTCCACGACATCGGCAAGAACATCGTGGCCGTCGTCCTCCAGTGCAACAACTATGAAGTGGTCAACCTCGGCGTGATGGTGCCTTGCGCGCAGATCCTCGAGACCGCGCGCCGCGAGAACGCCGACCTGATCGGGTTGTCGGGCCTGATCACGCCGTCGCTCGAGGAAATGGCCTTCGTGGCGGGCGAAATGCAGCGCGAGGGGATGGACCTGCCGCTGTTGATCGGCGGCGCGACGACGAGCAAGGTGCACACGGCCGTAAAGATCGAGCCGGGATATTCCGGGCCCGTCGTGCATGTGCTCGATGCCTCGCGCGCGGTTGGCGTGGTCCGCGCGTTGCTGTCGAACGACCAGCGCGCGGGATTCGCCGCCGACGTTCGCGCGGAGTACTCGGCCATCCGCCAGAGTCGCGCCGACCGCCAGCGCGATACGCCGCGCCAGACGATCGGCGAGGCGCGCGCCAGGCGTCAGCCCGTGGACTGGGCGCTTCCCGTCCCACAACCGACGTTTTTCGGGGTTCGCACGTTCGACGACGTGCCACTCACCGACATCATCCCGCGAATCGACTGGACGCCGTTCTTCCAGACGTGGGAACTCGCGGGTCATTACCCGGCGATCCTCGACGACGCGACGGTCGGCGCACAGGCGCGCGAACTCTTCGCCGATGCACAGGCCATGCTCGTGCGGCTCGTCTCCGAGCGGTGGTTGCACGCGCGCGCCGTGGTGGGCTTCTGGCCCGCCAACGCCAACGAGACCGATGACATCGTGGTGTACGACCCGTCGGCTCCGGCATCGCCGATCGCGACGCTCCACACGCTCCGCCAACAGATGGTCAAGGCGGACGGCCGCCCGAACCTGGCCCTGGCCGATCTCGTCGCCCCGGCACGCTCGGGCGTGCGCGATGTGGTCGGGCTCTTCGCCGTCACGACCGGGATCGGGCTCCCGGATAAGGTCGCTGAGTTCGACGCCGACCACGACGACTACTCGGCGATCCTGCTCAAGGCCCTCGCGGATCGGCTCGCCGAGGCCTTCGCTGAGCGTATGCACGAACGGGTGCGGCGCGAGCTGTGGGGGTACGCACCGGCCGAGGCGCTCGACAACGCGGCCATCATCCGCGAGCAGTACCAGGGCATCCGGCCCGCGCCGGGGTATCCGGCCTGCCCGGACCATACCGAGAAGGCGACGCTGTTCCGCTTGCTCGAGGCCACCCAACGCGCGGGCATCACGCTGACCGAGAGCTTCGCCATGTTGCCCGCTTCCGCGGTCAGCGGCATGTACTTCTGGCGGCCCGAGGCGCAGTACTTCGGCGTGGGCAAGATCGAGCGCGATCAGGTGGAGGAGTACGCGGCGAGGAAGGGCCAGTCGGTCGAAGTGACTGAGCGCTGGCTCGCACCGAACCTCGCCTACGACCGGCCGCGCCCGACGCCCGCTGCGGGGAGCCGCGCGATTCCCTGACATGCGGCTGGCGCGAGTGTGCACCGAAGGCCGATAATTCCACCGATGGCCACCGCTTCTGCCTCGACCGCCCCAACCGCCGCCGCCGCGGCGACCCGTCGCGTGCTCGTCATTGACGACGAGCCGGCGGTGCTCAAGGTGCTCGGGCTGGTGCTGCAACGGCGCGGGTTCTCCGTCGAGACGCTCTCCAGCGCGAAAGAGGCCATCGCCCGGGTGCCGCACCAGCGGTATCACGCGATCCTCACCGACATCATCATGCCGGAGATGACGGGCGTCGAGTTCCTGCGGGAACTGCGCCGTCACGACCTCGACGTGCCGGTCATCCTCATGACCGCCGGCCCGACGCTCGATTCGGCGATCGAGGCGATCGAGTACGGCGCGCAACAGTACCTGCTCAAGCCGGTCGAGCCGGACGCACTCGTCCGGGTGGTCGGGCGTGCGGTGGCGCTCGGCGAGCTTGCGCGCGCCAAGCGGGACGCGCTGACCAGCGGCGGTCGCAAGACGGTCACGCTGAACGAGCGCGCGGACCTCGAGGCCTCGCTCACCCGCGCATTCGACACGATCTCGATCGCGTTCCAGCCCATCGTCTCGATGAAGGCCCGCACCCTGGTCGGGTACGAAGCACTGATGCGCTGCGACGAGTCGCTCTTCGCCTCGTATCACTCGCTCCTCGCCGCCGCGGAACGCGTGGCGTGGCGACCGATCCTCGCCCGTACGATCTACCAGCGCATCGCCGCGGGCTGCTCGCAGCTTCCGGAGGGTGCGTTGTTGTTCGTGAACGTGCATCCGTTCGACGCGCAGGAGGGGTTGCTCACCGGTTCGGAGGCCCCGCTCGAACCGCTGGGGCGCAACATCGTGCTCGATGTCAGCGACCAGACGCCACTCGAGCGGATTGACGCGTTCGCCAACAGCGTGCACGCGCTCCGCGGCGCCGGCTACCGGATCGCCATTGACGACCTGGGCACCGGCGCGTCCGGCCTGCGCTCGTTCACCAAGCTTTCGCCGGATTTCGTCAAGCTGGACCGTAGCGTCTACGTCGGCGTCGAGACGGACGATGCCCAGTCGAAAGTGGCGCGTGCGATGTTCGCGCTGTGCCGCGAGCTCGGTGTGCCCGTGATCGCCGAGTGCGTCGAGACGGCGACCGAACGCGAAGCGCTCCGCCGCATGGGCGCCGACATGGCGCAGGGCCGCGCGTTCGGCGCTCCGGCCTCGGGCTTCACCACACCACAGTTCTAGGGGCACCCACCCGATGGCCGATTGCGTGCAGCCCCTCTCAGTGCTGACCGACGACGAACGCGCGTTCCAGGAAGCGGTCCGCGGGTTCGCCCGGGAAGAGGTCGGTCCGCGCGTGGGTCCGATGGAGGCCGCCGGTCGACTCGACGCCGACCTGATCCCGAAAATGTTCGAGATGGGCCTCATGGGACTCCAGGTCCCGGAGGCACTTGGTGGCGCCGCCGGCAGCGTGATGATGGTGACGATTGCGGTCGAAGCCCTGAGCGAAGTGGACGCATCCGCGGCGATCCTGGTTGACGTGCAGAACACGCTGGTGGCCTACCCGCTGTTGACGGCGGCCACCGACGAGCAGAAGGCCCGCTACTTCCCGCCGCTCTGCGGCTCGGTGATCGGCGCGTATGCGCTGAGCGAGGCGGCCAGCGGCAGCGATGCGTTCGCCCTGCAGACGCGCGCCGAGCGATCCGGCGATGACTGGGTGCTCACGGGCCGGAAGCTGTGGATCACGAATGCCGCGGAAGCCGGTGTGTTCATCGTCTTCGCGAACACCGATCCGGCCAAGGGTTACAAGGGCATCACGGCGTTCATCGTCGAGCGCGCGTCTGCGGGCTTCAGCGTGGGAAGGAAGGAAGACAAGCTCGGCATTCGTGCGTCGAGCACCTGCGAACTGATCCTCGACAACGTGCGCGTGCCGGCCGCGAACGTGCTCGGCCCCGTGGGGCAGGGCTACAAGATCGCGATCGAGACGCTGAACGAAGGCCGGATCGGCATCGGCGCGCAGATGATCGGCGTGGCGCAGGGCGCATTGAACGCCGCGACGGCGTACATCAAGGACCGCAAGCAGTTCGGCAAGGCGATCGCCGAAAACCAGGCGGTGCAGTTCCAGGTGGCACAAGCCGCGACCGACCTGCACGCCGCGCGGCTGATGGTGTACGACGCGGCGCGCCGGAAGGACGCCGGGCTCGACATCGTGAAGGAAGGCGCAATGGCCAAGCTGTTCGCGTCGCAGGTCTGCGAGCGCGTGACCTCACTGTGTGTCGAGTTGCTCGGCGGCTACGGGTACACGAAGGACTACCCGGTCGAGAAGTTCTATCGTGACGCGAAGATCGGCTCGATCTACGAAGGCACGAGCAACATGCAGTTGCAGACGATCGCCAAGGCGCTTCTCAAATAACGGACACCGGCGTCGCACGCTGCGGACAGTGGCGTGTGCGCGCGGTCACACGCGTGACCGCGATCAGTGACGCGGGAGCGGATGCCGACCGTGCGCGGCGTCACACATCACGCTGGCATGTGAGCTGCACGCCAATGGGGCCGGATTCACTCCCACGAGGCCCCCGATGCAACGCATCGTCCGTTCGATTCGCGCCCTGCTCAAGATCCTCGGCACCGTCTTCGGCGTGGCCTGCGCGAATGCCACCGCCCCGGTGCCGCAGGCACCGAACACTGAACCGCCGGGCGGCGTGGACAACTCGGTCACGCCACCGGGCGGACCGGTGCTCACGTATCGGTATGGCGCGAAGTTCGAACCGCCGATCGGGCGCGTAGTCCACGGGCTCGGCCAGTGGATGGAATACAACACGAAATACGCGGCGCTGCTGCCGACCGCGCACCAGCCCGCTTCGGAGCTCAGCTTCACGCCGATCGCGGACAGCGTGCGCCCGTGGAACCCGTCGCAGATCCTTGCCGGCCTCCAGGCCATGGATGCGCGCGGCCGGATCCCGCTGATGAACCTTTCGCTGTACGCTGGCCAGCCGACGCAGGCTGAGCTCGCCACGATGAGCGACAAGCTGTTCGGCGTGGACGACGAGATCGCCAACGGCACCAAGTGGGATTCGCGACTGCAGGATTTCGCGAACGTGTTGAAGGCGTACAAGAAGCCCGTCATGCTGCGCATCGGCGGCGAGTTCAACGGCTGGTGGAATGGCTACCACCCATACGACTTCCCGAAGGCGTACCGCAAGATCGCCGCCATGATCCGCGCGACCGGCGCATCAAACGTCGCCTTCGTCTGGTGCTATTAACCCGCCGGCGCCGACGACTTTGACGCGAAGAACGCGGCCGGCGAATGGAAGTGGTATCCCGGCGATGACGTGGTCGATTGGTTCTCCATTGACCTCTTCAACACGGCGGATTTCTCCGGCTCGACGACCGCGCACGGCGCACTGTCCGCATACGGGCGCACGCTCAAGTTCCTGGACATGGCGGTGGCGAAGCAGCGGCCGGTGGTGGTCGCCGAGAGCTCCCCCGCGTTCATTGATGTGGCACTGGCCGGCAACCAGGCGTGGAACTCGTGGTTCGCACCGTACTTCGGGTTGATCGCCTCGCGGCCGGAAATCGAGTGGTTCGTCTATATCAACTACGACTGGACCAAGGCGAGCTATTACGCAGCCGGCGGATGGAAGAACAATGACCTTTCGGCGAACCCGACGCTGGCGGCCCAGTACGCGGGTGAACTGGCGAACCCGAGGTACTTGCACTCCGGCGAGCGCGCACTCTTGAAGGATTACGGCACGTACAAGTAGGCCCCGCGCGGCGCCCGGCTTGAATCCGGGCCCGTGCGGCGGCATTGTAAGGCAATGCGCCCCCCAATTGTTGCCTTCGTACTTGCCGTCGCGAGCATCGCGGCCTGTGACCGCGAACCACCTCCGCTCCCTCCAGTCTCCGTCGCGGCACACGCCGACTCGATCGAGGCGTGGCATGCGTTCCGGAAGAATGCCATCTACGGCCCGACCGGCTGGCGCACGTTGCTCGGGCTCTGGTGGCTGAGCCCGGGCGAGACAACGATCGGATCCGACTCGGCGAGCACCATCATCCTGCCGCGCGACCGGTCTCCGCGGCAACTCGGGACGCTCCATGTCGGGAACGACTCGACGTGGTTTGTCGCGGCGCGCGGCGTGACGTTCACGGTGGATACGTCGAAGGTTCCCGTGACATCGGCGCGCATGAACCACGACCTCGCGCCAGGCGCGACGGTCGTGCGGTACGGTTCCCTGATGATGCACTACATCGCGCGTGAGGATCGGGGCGAGATCAAGCACGCGGTGCGCATCCGCGACACGCTGAACCCGGTGCGAGCGAACCCCGAGCCGATCCGGTACTTCCCTACCGATATCGCGCTGAGGACCCAGGCCAGGTTCACGCCGGTCAGCGCCCCCGACTCGTTCAACATCGTCGGCGTGCTCGGCTTCGATACGAAGATGGCGCACCTCGGCGACCTGACGTTCTCGCTCAAGGGCTCCGAGTACACGCTCGCGGTGATCCGCGAGCCGGAGGATCATGGGAAGAACCTCTTCCTGATGTTCACCGACTCCACGAACCGCAAGGAGACGTACCCGGCGACGCGGTACGTCTGGGTACTGCCGCCGGACTCGCTGGGCAGGACGATCGTGGACTTCAACAAGGCGTTTAACCCGCCCTGCGCGTTCACGAAGTTCTCAACCTGCCCGTTCCCGCCGAAGGGAAACCACCTGCCGCTGCGCGTGGAAGGCGGCGAGTGGAACCCAAGTTACGTGGAAGCAACGGCCGTGAAGCCGGAGCGGTAGCGCCCATCCCTTACCCGAGGCCGTCCGTGCTCACCTGCTCCCGCTTGACAGGGGCGCTGGACGGCCGGCGATCGAACCAGCTGACACCCACAAACATCGCGATCGCCGCAACCAGTGCCACGCCGCTCCACGGCACGCCGGCGGGAAGTCGGTACACGTCGGCGTAGCTCAGCGATTCTCCGACAAGTGTCACACCGAGCCCGGTGGCGATCGAGACAATCGCGCCGCGTTCACTCGCGCCGGACCAGTTCAACCCGAGCGCGAGCGCGGGCACGAGCGTACTCGCGAACAAGCCGTAGCCGAACACGCCGAGGAAGGCCACCTGCGCGCCGGGCGCGTGGGCAAGGAGCGCGCCGCCGATCGCAAGCGCCAGCGTGGCCCAACGACCGCGCGCCAGGCGCGAAGCCTCGTCGGCGGGGGCAGTCGCCGGTATCCGGCCTGCGGTGCGGAATGCGGCCGGCAGGTCGTGCGTGATCGCCGCGGCGCCGATGCTCAGGAACGAGTTCACCGTACTCATGATCGCCGCTGCAACACCTGCGAAGACGATCCCGGCCAGGGCGACGGGCACGCCGTGCATCAGGAACGCCGGCATCGCGTCGTCGTTTCGCGCGAGGGGTGGGATCTCCCCGCGAATCACCATCGCCTTCACGGCGATGCCGACCGTCAGGTAAAGCAGCAGCGCGACGGTCATCGCGACCGTCATCACCAACGGGTACCACTTGAACTGCCGCCAGTCGCGCGCCATCAGGTACTTGTGCGAGATGTGCGGCTGCGCGAGCGATCCGACCCCGAACACGAAGAACCAGCTCAGCGCCAACATCGGACCGCGACTGCCCCACGGCCCGAGGAAATCCGCGTCGCTTGCCATGCTTGTCTGGCTGAGTCCGCTGAGCCCGCCACCGGATTCTAGCGCGAACCAGCATGCGGCGGCACTCGCGACCGCCATCACCGCACCCTGGAAGACATCCGCATAGACACCGGCGAGGATCCCGCCGGCGACCGTGTACGCGAGCGTCACGCCCATGCCGATCCAGATACCCGCGGACAGGCCGACGCCGAACACGGCGTCCAGCACATAGCCCAGCGCGAGGAAGTTCGTGGCGAGATACCCGACCAAGGCCACGAGGATCGAGACCGCCGCCCAGCCCTGCGCCGCCGGCGAGTCATACCGCGCCCCGATTGCGCCCGGGATCGTGATGACGCCGCGCGTCCGCGCGAGGTCGTGGAGCGGCTTGGCGAGCACCCAGGCGCCCATCGTGTTCGTTATCGCCGCAGGAAGCACGATGAACAGCGCGGTGGCGCCGGCTCCGTAGAAAAGTCCCGGACCGCCCACGAACGTGAACCCGGACAGGGTGGCCGCCATGGCCGACACGCCCAACACCAGTGTGCGGAGCGACCGCCCGGCAACGAAGAAATCGGCGGACGACCGAGTGCGCCTGAGTGCCCAGGCGGCGATCACGGCAAGCACGGCGAAGTACGCCAGCATCGCCGCTGCCGTCGCCGCGCCGCCAACGCGTGGAATCGCCGCCGACTGAAGGAACGCGATCATGCGTCGTCGTCGCGAAACGTCTTCGCGAACACGAGCGGCAGCGCGAAGAGTGGGACGAGCCCCACACCGTAGAACACGATCGCCAACCGCAGGGGCAGGCCGAGCAACAATGGGCCGCCGGCGACCTCACGCGGCGCGAGCGCCAGCGCGATCCCGAATGCCGCCGCGATCGTCACGAAGAGCACGGCGAGCGTAATCGAGACCCCGCGTGAGCCGACCCCGCGCGTACGCGCGCCGAGCACGAACAGGCCCACCGTCGCAGCCGCTCCCCCGACCGCAACCAACCACGGGGCCCAGGGCGGCGCGGCACCCATGATGATCGTGGCCGCGTACGCCACGCCGACCGCCGCCGATCCGATCACGAACACCAGCGGCGATGCCGTCCGCGCGCCCGTCACCGCGCTACACGCCGCGCGAAGGCGCCCGCATCGAGTCCCCACCGAGGTACTTGCACCGGCGGTGCAAGATACCGCAGGGCTGGCTACATGACGCCCGGCGGCGTCCGCCCGTGCAGGGTCGGGGTGGTCGGGCGCGCGATCGCGAACCCCTGCGCGTACGTCGCGCCGTGTTCCCGCACCCAGTCCAGTTCGGCGTCCGTCTCCACGCCCTCGGCGATGCTCTGGATCTCAAGTTCCCCCGCGATCTCCAGGATCTTGCGCGTGATCAGCGCCTTGTAGGCGTCGTCCGTCACGCCGTGCACGAGTTCCATGTCGAGCTTGATGAAGTCCGGCCGCAGCAGGTGCAGCAGGTTGAGCGAGGAATAGCCGGCCCCCACATCGTCCAGCGCGACGCGGAATCCGGCGTCCCGGTGACTCTGCAGGAGCCGCTGCATGTTCCCGATGTCCTGCACGCGATCCGACTCGACGATCTCGAAGACGATCCGATCGTGGCTGATCCCGGCCTCGTCAATGAAATCCACGGTCTGGTTGAGGCTCGCCATCGGATCCTCGATGGCGCTCGGCGTCACGTTGATGAACAGGTTCTCGGCGACACCGTCAATCACCATTCGGTTGACGGCCGCGCGACGAGCCGCGAGCTCGAGCCGGTCGAGCATCCCGCAGCCGCGCGCTGCGTCGAACAGGTACTGCGGGTGAATGATCGAATCGTCCCGACCGATGCCGCGAAGCAGGGCCTCGCGCGCGAACACCTTCTTGGGTGAATCGGCGTGGACAATCGTCTGCAGCACGCTGGTGAACCGCTCCTCGTCGAGCAGCTCGCTCAACCACTGCGACTCGGCCATCTGCGAGAACTGCGTGTAGTTCTTCACCTTCGGGAAGTCGGCCGTGCCGAGCGGCCCGCCGTCGGGCTTGTAGAGCGCCTTCACGGCCTTGGCTTCGATATGCGAAAGCGAACGCCGGAGCGGCATCACGATATGGCGCATCATGACCCACTCGAGTTCCGCCACGACGCACTCCCCCTCCTCCACGCGGTGCTGAACCAGCTCGGCAGTGAGCAGTGCGGATACCTTGGCCCGGGTCTGGTGATTCCCGCACCAGATGTAGAGCGCACCCAATGGGGTCAGGGGCATCCCGCGCGAATCACGCAGGGAGGCGGCGCGCGCCGGCTTCCGGGTCTTGAGCTCGTTCATTGACTGGGAATATGCGGCCGGCCCGCAGCGCACACCGTGCGTCCGGTCACGTGAACGCAACCAAGCGCAGGTGGAAAACAGCGCGGGCGCCGCGATTCCGGCGCCCGCGCTGTTCACCAATCAGTCAGCGTCAAGGAACGATGCTGGCCTTCCCGTCCCCTACGATGCCATTGAACAGCAGCTTGAACGTGCCAGCCGGTATCGCGCGGAAGGTGATCTCCGGGCCAAACATGTACAGCATGCCCTGACCGACCTTGGCCTCGGCCATCGCCACGCCGCCTTCGAGGTAGTTCTGCCCCCACGCCCAGCCGCTCTTCAGCGGGGCGTTGGTGTCGAACCAGGCGAGCGGCCGCACGCCCTTTGCCGCGGCGTCGGGACCGAGCCGGAACACCGGGCTGTTGTCGTAGAAGACCGTGCCGCGCGCGCCCATGCCCTTTGTCGCTTCGCCGGTCGTGTCGTACGCGACCTCGAGCAGCGAACCCGGCACATAGAACTTCTCGCTGGGAAGCGGCGTACCCGTCTGGCCAGTGGGCGTGCGCTCAACGAGGTGGTTCGTGATCGGGAGCCCGAACTGCTGCCCGATGTTGATGGACGAGGCGCCGATCGCCACGATGCGTCCGCCCTGCTGCACGAACTCGCGGAGCTTAGGGATCGTCGTCGCGGCCGTCACGTTTCCGGTCCACGCCTGGAACTCGGCGGGAACCGCCTGCGCGCCGCCACCGCCGCCACGACCGCCGCGGCCACCGCCGCCGGCACCGCCGACTCCCGGGATCGAGCTCTCGGGGAAGATCAGTACATCGAACTTCGAGCGGAGGTTGCCAGCGTCGAGTTCCTGGGGATACACCACCTTGTACGCGATCTCATTTTGTTCGAGCAGCCAGCGGATGTGTCCGCTCGGCATCGAGCCGCCGTAGCGGTCCCAAAGGCCGACGCGTGCCGCGGGAACCTTGTTGCCGCTCGCGCTCAAGTCGCTCGACGCGGCGAATGCCACGCCAAGGTCTTGCCCACTCTTCTGGACGACGGGCGTGCTCTTCGCATTCGCCGGGATGAAGAACGAACCCGCCGGATACGAGGACCCACCGACCGTGACGGCACGGTCGAGCTTCACTACATCTGCGCCGGCATTCCAGAGCCGCGCGACGACGTGGAAGGACTCGTTGACCTTCGACGAGATCACCCAGCCACCGGTGTTGGCCGCGGCAACCGTGACCGGAGTCGGCGTGATCCGATCCTTGAGCGGGTCGAGCTTCACGAACGGCCCGTCGAACGCGTCGAGGATGCGGTCGAACTGGATGCCGAACTGCATCGCAAGCGTCCACCCCGCACTGTCGTACGGGCGGGTCGGTGGCGCGCCCGGATAGGCGAAATCGTTCGGATGGTCCTGCGGCTCGAACATGTCGAGCACGTGCGGGCGATAGGCCTGCGCGGTCTTCACGACGAACGAACCCGCCGGGTACTGCTTCCCACCGGCCGAGAATGCGCCGGTCGCGCGGTGCACGAACACGCCGTTCTTCTGGAGCGCGACGAGGAACTTCTGCGCCGAGAGGAAGTCCGCCTGGTTGGATGGCAGGACGTAGCCGCGTGGCATCCGGTTCTCGGGACGCTTGAACTCGGATGCGAGCGCCGCGTTTGCGGCACCGCCTCGCCCGAAGTCCGCATTCTCAAATGCGTCGAGCGGCGCCCCGCCGCGGCCGCCCCGGCCGCCGCCGGCCGCGCCACCCATCTTCGCCTGCACATCGGCGAGGACCTTCGGCGTCACGACCCAGCTGTCCTCGGAACCCCATGTGATCTGGTCGCGACCCATCTTGTAGATGTTGTACAGGAAGAACTCGCGGTACCGCGACGCCAGGTCCAGGATCGCGCGGTTCGCCGTCACCGAGTAGTCCACCGACTGCCTGAACTTCCATGGCGTGTTCGGCGGGAGCGGCAGCACGTAGTCGGCATACCGCAACTGGCGCTGCGGCAGGAACGGCGTCGTCATCGGCGTCGGACTGCCGATGGTTTCCGTCAGGATACCGATCATGTTGTGGAAGTAGGCCGTCGTGCGGAGACCGCCGTTCCACCACGTCGAATACGACGCCATCGTCCGGTTCACCACGCCCGGCTTGTTCTCGGCGACCATGCGGCCGTGCAAGGCGGCGCCGACCAGGTCGAGCCCCGTGATGATGGACGGGTGCACGAAGTAGTTCGCCGGATCGCGGAACGGCGGCGCGAACATCACGGCGCCGGCCGGACCGGTCTGGTGATGGTTGTACATGATCTGGGGGAACCACTCCATGTACATCCAGCGGTTCATGTTGATGGACTCGGGCTGGTTCGCGATGAAGAAGTCGCGGTTGTTGTCGTGCCCGATGTACTTCTGGTACAGGCGCGGGATATTCATGTTCTTCCGCGCGTTGTCCGGCTCGCGATTGTACCAGTCGGCGACCAGCTCCATGCCGTCCGGGTTGGCATGGACGAACACGATGATGACGTCGTTCAGGATCCGGAGCGTCTCCGGATCGTTCATCGTCAGGAAATCGTAGTTGGTCTGGATCAGCTGGCTGGCACCGAGGACTTCCGTCGCGTGGAGGCCGCCGTCAATCCACATGATCGCCTTGCCTTCCCTGGCGAGCGCGCGGGCCTCGGCCTCGCTGATCTCCGCATGGTTGAGCTTCTTCGCGATGTCCTTGTAACGGGCCAGCATGCGCATGTTCGCAGGGCTGGAGACGATCATCGAAAGCTGCGGGCGGCCTTCGGCCGTCAGCCCGATCGTGTCCAGCCGCGCGCGCGGAGACTGCTTCGCGATCTTCTGCCAGTACGAGGTGAACTGCGTGTAGGTCGGAAGCCAGTAGTCGTCACCGATGTCGTGTCCGAAGTGTTCCTTCGGCGTGGTGACCTGCTGCGCCTGCGCGGATGTCGCTGCGGCCGCGAGTGTCGCAAGGACGGCCGCACCGGCAACGAAACCGAACGCGGCGCGGGAGACCCCGCGTGTCGTCAGCCGGGCGCGCACGCGGTGGAGGGGCTGGGCGTACAACATGTGAGGTGTACTCCTGAGGATTGGGGCATCGCCACGGCACCGTTGGTGGTGAGCCGTACGCGGGGCGACTTACATTAGAATCTACGGTCGCCAGAGCCCGTTCGTTGCCTCACCCTTTCGCCCATCCGAGGGATTCGTGATCGTCGTGCTTCGTCGTGCCGCCACCGCCGTACTCGTCGCGGTGCTCGCCGCTGCCCCGAAGGCCGCGACCGCGCAGATCGCCGAGTCGGAGTACGCGGCGCGACGCGCGGCTTTCACCGCTTCGCTCGGGGACGGAGTGTACCTGATCCTCGGGGCACCGGACCCGCGGCAAGACTACGAACCGTGGTGGCAGGCGCCGAACTTCCGGTACCTCACGGGCTTCCTCGAGCCGGGCGCGTCGCTGATCATCGTCCGGAAGGACGGCAAGGACGCGGGAATGTTGTTCGTGCCGCCCAGGGATCCGGCCCAGGAGGTCTGGACCGGTGAGCGCCTCGGCGTCGAAGGCGTGCGTCGTTCGCGCCCGACGCTCGAAGGTCGCGCGGTCGGTACGCTTCGCACCGTGCTTGACTCGGTACTCAAGGCCGGCGCGGCGCTCTACGTCGTCGCCGATCTCTCGCGGGGCGGTGGCGCGGACGTTCCCGGCAATCGCGCACCGCGAACCCCCGATGACCAGTTCCTCGACGGCGTGAAGGAGCGCAACCGCGAGACCAAGCTCACGGACGCCTCGCGCAACGTGATGCAGCTCCGGGCGAAGAAATCCGCCGCCGAGCTCGCACTCCTGAAGACCGCCGCGCAGATCAGCGCGAAGGCGCATGAGGAGGTGCTGCATGCGATCGCGCCCGGCATGAACGAGTTCGAGATCCAGGCGCTCGCGGAGTACACCTTCCGTCGGAACGGCGGCGACCGGCCCGGCTACGGCTCGATCGTCGGATCGGGGCCGAACTCCACCACGCTTCACTACAACCGCGACGACCGGTTCATGCGCTCCGGCGAAGTCCTCAACATGGACATGGCCACCTACTACGGAGGGTACTCCGCCGATATCACGCGCACCGTGCCGGTCTCCGGCAAGTTTTCCGCGGAACAGCGGGCGATCTACCAGGTCGTCCTGGACGCGCAGATGGCCGCGGAGCGGCAAGTGAAGCCGGGCAACGCGTCGCGCGCCATGAACGACTCGGCGACGGCGGCGCTTCGCGCCGGCCTGACGCGCCTCGGCCTGCTCGAATCGGCGGACGCGACGTACGAGGCCGCCGGTGGGCGGCGCGTCTCGCAACTCTCGCTGTTCTATATGCACGGGCTGGGGCACCCGATCGGGCTCGAAGTGCATGACATCGACACGTACGCCGGCGGTTCGTTCAGCCCCGGCAACGTGTTCAGCATCGAGCCCGGCGTGTACGTTCGCGCGAACACGCTCGACCTTGTGCCGGATGTCGCCGCGAACAAGGCGTACCGCGAAAAGCTCGCCGCCATGCTCCCGAAGTACGTCAACATCGGCGTTCGGATCGAGGACAACTACATCGTGACGGCCGGTGGATTCGAGCGCATCAGCGCGGACGCACCGCGCGAACCCGATGCGATCGAACGCGCGATGGCGCAGCGGCGCGGCCCGGCCGCGCGTGACTCGGCGATGGTCGAGGCTTACCGGAGAATCCGCCCATGACCCCTCCAGGATCCACACCCCCGGGACGACCGGGCTCGCCCGGGTCTCCGGGCCGCCCACGTCCAGCTGTCGGCGGCGCGTCGGGCGCAACCGGTGCGCGTCCCGCCACGCCGCCGTCGCGCCCGGCTCCGCCAGTCAGGCAGCCGGCCCTCGTTACGCGCGCAAAACCCGCCACACCGCACCGCGTGTCGTTCCTCATGCGCGACGGCACGCCGATCGAGGGCACCGTCCAGCTCCAGCACAACCAGTCGCTGGTGCATTTCATGAACGCACGAAGCGGCTGGATCAACATGACGCAGGCCCGCCGGGCCAACAGTGACGACGCCGCAGGGCACATGATCGTGCAGACAGACCATGTGATCATGGCGTCCGCGCCGGATGGCGACATCCACGTCGCCGTGAGCGCTGCATCCGGCAGCGGAGACCGCATCGTCGAACTCGTGCTGCAGGGAGGCCAGGCCGTTGTCGGCTACGTTCCGGCGGCGCCCGGCCAGCGACTCAGCGACTGCGTCGCGTCGTCGGGGAAGTTCCTCGGGCTGTCGCTCGCGCGACTGTTCCCGTCGGGCACCGACGTCGGTGATATCGCCGTGCAGACGTCAGCCATCGTCATCGTCCGTGACCTGAAGGGAGCTCCGGAACACCCATGACCCGTTCAACCGTGTGCCGCGCGTGGCTCGCCGCCAGCGCAATCGCCGGCCTGCTCGCGCCCTCGACGACGCGCGCCCAGGCCGCGCCGGTTCAGCCGCCCGCCGACCTCATCGTCACCAACGCCCGCATCTACACCGTGGATGACTCGCGTCCGCTGGCAGCGGCGATGGCGATCCGCGGCGGGCGGATCGCGTTCGTCGGCGACGCCCGCGGGGCGATGACGATGCGCGGCGCGCAGACCCGGGTCGTGGACCTGGGTGGCCGCACCGTGATTCCCGGAATGATGGACGCGCACGGGCACGTCGCCGGCCTTGGCGACGCGCTCGCAATCGTGGACCTGGTCGGCTCCACCAGCGTGGACGACGTGGTGGCGCGTGTGGCTGCGCGCGCGAAGGGCCAGGGTGCCGGGCAGTGGATCCAGGGCCGCGGCTGGGACCAGAATCGCTGGGGTGACACGCGATTCCCGACCCACGACAAGCTCAGTGCGGCGCTTCCGGACCATCCGGTCGTGCTGACGCGCGTGGATGGGCACGCCGTCTATGCGAACAGGAAGGCAATGGATCTCGCCGGCATCACCGCGGCGACGAAGGACCCGGACGGTGGACAGATCATCCGCGATGCGAGCGGCGCCCCCACCGGTGTGTTCATTGACAACGCGATGGGACTCGTCCGCCGCGCGGTTCCGGCGCAAACGCGCGACGAGGTCCGGCGGAACGTGCAGGCCGCGATCGCCGATGCGCATCGCTGGGGACTGACGGGGGTCCACGACGCCGGCGCGAGCGAAACCGTACTCGACGTGTACGACGAGCTTGGCCGTACGGGGCAGATGAACTTCCGGATGTATGCGATGATCTCCGGCGGGCGCACGGAATCGGCGGCCGTGGACCGGCTGATCGCGCGCGGTCCGGTGATCGGTGCACATAACGGCACGCTCTGGGTCCGGAGCATCAAGCTCTATTCCGACGGTGCATTGGGTTCGCGCGGCGCTGCGCTGCTCGACCCGTACAGTGACGATGTGAAGAATTCCGGCCTGCTCGTCAGCGACCCGGCGTTCATCAAGGCGATTTCGGTGAAGGCGCTGAAGGCAGGGTTCCAGGTCAACACGCACGCGATCGGCGACCGGGGGAATCGCGTGACACTCGACGCGTTCGAGGCCGCGCTCAAGGAAGTGCCCGTGGCGGATCACCGATTCCGTGTCGAGCACGCGCAGATCATCAACTACGCCGACATCCCGCGCTTCGCACAACTTGGAGTCATTCCGTCCATGCAGGCGAGTCACCAGACGAGCGACATGTACTGGGCCGGCGCCCGCCTGGGCCAGCACCGCCTGCCCGGCGCGTACGCGTGGCGCTCGCTGCTCAACTCAGGGGTCGTGATCCCCAACGGAAGCGATTTCCCGGTGGAGTACGTCAACCCGCTGATTTCGTTCCACGCCGCGATTTCCCGCCAGGACGCGAACGACTTCCCGGCCGGCGGCTGGTTCCCGGAACAGATCATGACGCGCGAGGAAGCGCTCAAGTCCATGACGATCTGGCCCGCGTACGCGGGATTCCAGGAGCGAGAGCTTGGCTCGCTGACGCCCGGCAAGCACGCCGACTTCGTGGTGCTCGACCAGGACATCATGCAGGTCCCGGCCTCACTCGTCCTCAAGACCCGCGTGATCTCGACCTGGGTTGCGGGACGGGCCGTGTACGAAGCCGGCGGACGCACACCCTAGCGCGCATCCCGTACACCCCGCCAGCGGCCGGCGGGTGCGCGCTAGGCGGTAAACCAGAGGCGCGCGGCGACCACCACGAGCAGTCCCGCGAACGCGCGGCGCAACAGCACATCGCTCATCCCGAGCGACAGCTGCGAACCGACCCAGCTGCCGACGAACAATCCCGCGGCGATCAGCAGCGACGCCTTCACGTTGACGTTCCCGGCCCGCCAGTAGTTCATGGCGCCGAGAAACGCGACCGGCAACAGGAACACGGCGAGCGACGTGCCGGTCGCGAGCTTCTGGGGGAACTTCGCCGCGAGCGCGAGCAGCGGCACGATGACAATCCCGCCACCGATGCCGAAGACGCCGCTGGCGATGCCGGCCACGAGGCCGATTCCGAGGAAGAGTGCGATCACGCCGGCTCCAGGAAATTAGGGTTGATTCGTGTTCCTACCGTGCGGCCGCGCGCGCCGCGACTTCGCGGACTTCGCGTTCGCGGTCGCTGCTCAGCGTCACCAGCGCCTGTCGCGCCGCGCCGGAGTGGGCGGAGGCGAGCGCGCGCACGGCGACCACGCGCATGGCCGGGTCCTTCCGTCCGCCGAACTTCCCGCCGGATCCCTCGGCCGTCTTGATGAGGAAGCTGACCGCGTCGGTGGTACCAACCTTTCCGAGCGCGCGCAGGATGGCGACCTGCACGTCCGGATGCTCCTCGCCGGCGAGGGCCCTGAGGAGCACTTCGCTCATGCGCGGCTCCGGACGGCGCGCGACGGCGGCGACCGCTTCGAGTCGCACTTCGGCCACGAGGTCATCAAGCGCCCGGGCGGCGGCGGCGAGCGAAAACGCGGTGTCGAACAAGCCAAGCGCCCGGACCACGGCGCGCCGGACGCGCCCGTCCTCATGCTGCAGTCGGTCGGCGAGCGCGCGGTCCGCGTCGGCCGGTTGCCGGGAACCCAGCAGCTCGCACGCGGCGCGCACCATATGCGGCCGCGAGTCGGCGAGCATGCCCACCAAGGCTTCGTTGGCGGCGGGCGTCCGGGCGAGCGCCGACGTGTAGCGCGCGCGCTCGTCGGAGGAGGCCGCACGCACGAGCTGGTCAATCACCGCGTCGGCGCCGTCCATACCGCAGCGGGAGATGATCGACTGCGCCGTGCCCCCAAGCTCCGGATCGTCCACCATCACGCGCGCGATCGGGTGGAGGATCGGCGGTTTGGTCAGGCGGCGTGCGGCGAGCACGTAGTGCCGACGGACCTCGGGATCGTCCGCCAGCGCCTCGAACGCGATCAGCTGCGAGAACACCGTGATCGCCGAGAGCGTGTCGCCGGTGCGCGTCGCCTGTTCAACGGAGAACACGACTTCCTCAAACAGTGCGGCCAGCGGCTTGCCCGCTCCGCCACGATTCGCGCGACCCAACACATACGGGATGCGTTCCGGGCTTCCCTGGGGCGGCTCGGGTTCAGCGCTCTCTTCCGCCTCGGTGCCGCCGCTGTCTTCGGTCTCCGGGCGCAGGGTGACCGAGATCGTCTTGCCTTCCAACACCGCAAACCGGGTCCGGATTGTGCGAACGTCCTCTGCGGCGGGAGTGGCAAGCGCCCGGCCGAGCGCCAGCATCTCGCCCGGCGCAATGTTCTGCCCGATCTCGATGGCATCAACCTGATGCGCGATCATCTGGTCGCTGAGCTCGCGCACGCCCGCGAGGATCGAGGGCACCAGCAACTTGTTGGCGACCAGTTCGCCCTCGCGCGTGGAGAGACGAACCGTTCCCTCCTTCGTGAGCAGCACCAGCGCGCGGAGCTCCAGCTTCTGCTGGTCCACCGCATCCGGCTGCTTCATCAGCAGCACGACGAACCGCGCGATGTGTCGCGCGAGATTGAAGGAGTCGTCCATTCGCTATGGGCGCGCCGGCGTCCCGCTTTGTTCTGGTAACTCCGGCAGCGTCCGGGTAACATACGCCGAGACATGCCCGTCCTTCCACTTGTTCGCTGGGTTCGATACCGATGTCATTGGCATTTCGCGCTTGCTGCGCCCTGGCCCTGGTCGTCGTCGGCTGCCGGTCGACTCCGTCTTCCGGCACCGCCCCGGCGCCCGGCGGCTCCGCCATCTCCGATTCGGCGCAGGTCGCGCAGGACATCGCGACGCTCGCCGACGACCGCTTCGAGGGCCGGCGCACGGGCACGCCCGGCAACGACTCCGCTGCCGCCTGGCTGAGCCGGCGCTATGCGGCACTGACCCTCCAACCGCCTCCGGGCGCGCCCTGCGGCGCCGGATGCGCGAATGGCTACTTGCGGCCCTTCGCGGCCCGCGAGCCGCGGCGCAACGCCGCGCCGCTGCTCCGCGAAACGAGAAACGTGGTCGGCATCATTCGCGGTACAGACCCGGTGCTGCGCGACGAGTATGTCGTCATCGGGGCCCACTTCGACCATCTCGGGCGCTCGACCGAAGGCGCGCTCGACCCCGCCGCCGGCGACGCGATCCGTAACGGCGCCGACGACAACGCCAGCGGATCCGCGGCGATCCTCGCGCTCGCGAAACGCCTCCGCCAGAAGCCCACGAAACGTTCCGTCCTGGTCGTGCACTTCAGCGGCGAGGAGCAAGGGCTTCTGGGCTCGGCGGCCTTCGTGGAAACGACACCGATCCCGCTCTCGCGAATGGTCGCCATGCTCAACTTCGACATGGTGGGGCGCATGCGCGACGACAAGGTGATCGTCTACGGGCTCGCCACCGCGGCGGAGATGCGCGCCGTGCTCGACAGCGCGGCGGCGGGGCTGCGACTCAACGTGTCCCAGGTTCCGGACGGCACGGGACCGTCCGATCACTCGTCGTTCTACCTGAAGGACCTGCCCGTGCTGCACTTCTTCACGGATGTCCATCCCGACTATCACCGCGCGACCGACGACTTCCCGGCCATCAACGTCGCCGGCGCGGTCCGGGTGGTGGACCTTGCTGAACGGGCGCTCCGCACAATCGCGGATCGCCCGGCGCGCCTGACATTCACCAAGGCGCCGTCCACGCAGCGGGCGGCCGCCGGCCCCGGCAACGGCGCGTATTTCGGCTCCATCCCGGACATGGGTGCGGCCGATGACACGGGCATGCGCCTTTCGGGGGTCAGCCCGGGTGGTCCCGCCGAGAAGGCCGGCCTCAAGGCGGGCGACCTGATCGTCGAGTTCGGCGGCCGTGCGGTCAAGAACATCTACGACTACACCGACGCGATCGGCGCGTCCAGGCCGGGCGACGTGGTCGCCGTGGTGGTGGTGCGCGGGCCCTCGAACGAACGGCTGACGATCTCCGTGACGCTCGGGCGGCGCGGCGGTTGACCTCCTGACGCCCACACCGCGCGCCGAAGGACAAACAACGTCCACGGCGCATCCGCTCTATTGGTGCAGCTACGGTCGCATCGGTGCGCCACGCCTCCTCATGCTCCATGGCGGCCCGGGGGCGCATCACGACTACCTGCTGCCGCAGCTGCTCGACCTCACCGACGAGTTCGAGCTCGTCTTCTATGACCAGCGTGGGGGCGGACGTTCCCGCGTGGACGATCCTGCGCCGATCACCTGGCGTACGCACGTGGAGGACGCGGCCCAGGTCGCGACGGAACTCTGCGGCGGCTCCGGCACGGTCGTGGGGTATTCGTGGGGCGCGCTTCTCGCGGCGCTGCATGCGATCGAGCATCGAGCAGGACGGGCGCCGGCTGGCCCGCGCGCATTCGCACTGCTCGACCCCGCACCGATGACCCGCGCGTTCCGCAACGAGTTCGAAGCCGAGTTCGCGCGCCGGGCACGCAGCGACACCATCGCCACATTGCGTGCGGAGGCCGCCGCCAGCGGCCTCCGCGAACGCGACCCGGCGGCGTACAAGCAGCGGATGTTCGAGTTGAGTGTCGCGCCGTACTTCGCCCGCGCGGAAGCGGCGACCGGCCTGACGCCGTTTCGCGTGACGGGTCGCGTGCAGGACCAGGTGTGGGAGTCCCTCGGCGACTTCGACTGCGTGACCCCGCTCGGAACGCTCGAGATCCCGGCGCTGGTGGTCCACGGCCGGCAGGATCCCATACCGCTTGCGTCGAGCCAGGCCGCCGCGGCTGCGCTGCGCGCCCCTCTTGTCGTGCTGGAGGACTGCGGGCACGTTCCGTATGTTGAGCAACGCGAACCCCTGATGAACACGCTGCGGCCGTTCCTGCACAGCGTGGCCTGAATCCCGCATGGCTGAAATCACCCAACCGCACATCGCCACGATCGAGGATGACGGACGACGCTACAATGTGTCGCTCCGGATCGTGAACGACGGCATTGAGTTTGTCGGCCGGCTCTGGTTCGCCGATGAGTCGTGGGATGACCTGGGGATTCCCGACCGCGGGCAGTTTCCGGGCCGCACGAAGGACGATTGCCTCGCGCTCGCGAGGCGCATGACCCCCGACGAACTCGTGCGGCGGCACAAGCGCGCACTCGCGGAGAAACGCAAGTTCCACGGGCTGCGCCGCGCCACGGATGAAGTGCTGTCGAAGATCCGGTACCTCAACCAGCTGGCCATCTCGATGCGCGCCGGGCTGCTCGACGTGGATGGCGCCGCGCAGGAGATCGAGCTCACGCAGCGGCAGCTCCACACGCTCATTGACCGGCTGGCCACGTACGCCGGTGTCGAGGACTGACGCGGCCAGGCGCCGCGCGTCGCTCACGCTCCGCCGGCTTCGAAAACTCTACCCGGAAGCCCGATGCGAGCTCGACTACGGCTCGCCATTCGAGCTGGCGGTCGCCACGGTGCTCAGCGCTCAGTGCACGGACAAGCGGGTCAACCTGGTGACGCCGCTTCTCTTCGCGCGCTATCCCACACCCGCCGCACTTGCGGCCGCGCAGCAAGCGGACGTCGAGGACATCATCAGGAGCACCGGGTTCTTCAGGAACAAGGCCCGGAGCATCATCGGACTCGCGCAGGCCCTGGTCGCCGACCATTGCGGCGAGGTCCCGAAATCCATGGACGAGCTGACGCCCCTGCCGGGAATCGGGCGCAAGACGGCGAACGTCGTGCTCGGCAATGCCTTCGGGATCAACGCGGGCATCGTGGTGGATACGCACATCGGCCGTATCGCACGGCGGCTTCGACTGACCCGGCACGACGACCCGGTGAAGGTCGAGCGTGACCTGATTCCGCTGTTCCCCCGCCGCGCGTGGACGCTCCTGGCCCACCTGTTCATCAGGCACGGCCGCCAGGTGTGTTCGGCGCGGAGTCCCAAGTGCGGGTCATGCGTCCTCGCCGACCTCTGCCCCAGCGCCGCGCCGACCGGCTAACTTTGGGCATGGCAAAAACCGCGGTCTTCGATACCAACAAGGGCAGCATCACTGCCGAACTCTACGACGCCGATGCGCCGGGCACGGTGGCGAACTTCGAGAAGCTCGCGAACGAGAAGTTCTACGACGGCGTGAAGTTCCACCGCGTGATCGCCGAGTTCGTCGTTCAGGGCGGTGACCCGCTGTCGCGCGACCTCCCCAACGGGCATCCGCGGGTCGGCACCGGAGGCCCGGGCTACACGATCAAGTGTGAAACGGCCGGGAACCCGCGAACCCACGAAGTCGGTGCGCTGTCCATGGCGCACGCCGGGAAGGACACCGGCGGCAGCCAGTTCTTCATGGTGCTGAGTGAAACCAACACGCGCCACCTCAACGGCGTCCACACGGTGTTCGGCAAGATCACCGGCGGACTCGATGTCATGCAGCAACTCCGCCAGAACGACGTCATGAACTCCGTGCGGGTGTCGTAACCCAACCGGCCAACCTGGAGCATCGAACACATGTCAGGCACCAACATCCGCGCTGATCGCAAGGCCGCATACATGGGACTCATCCTCGGCGCGATCGGGATCGCCATCGTCGTCGTGTTGATCTCGAAACTGACTTCGCGCAAGTTCGCGGGCCACGAAGCGGAGAAGCCGACCGCGAGCGCGCTGCGGTAGGCAGCCGCCTCGCGTCACGCCGCGTGATGTCCACCGCACTGACGTGAAACCGACCACCAGTCTCGCCGGGCCAGCGCGCCCCGCGGCCACCAGCCGCGGGGCGCGCGTGTTTTCGGCGCTGACGTCACCGGTGGCACGGTTGCCGCTCGCGGCCGCGCTGTCCTTGGCGGCCGCGGCGACTCTCCAGCTCAGCGGCGCCCGGTACGGCCATGCGCTCGCATTGACCATGCTGGTCGTGACCGGCGCGCCGATCGTCTGGCGCACCGTACGCGGCACGCTGCGCGGCGTGTTCGCCGCCGACATCGTCGCGTCGCTCGCCATCGTGGGTGCCGCGGTCCTGCAGCAGCCGCTTGCCGGGCTGGTGATCGTGCTGATGCAATCGGGCGGCGAACTGCTTGAACGGTACGCGGAGGGGCGCGCGTCGGGAGCCGTGCGGCACCTGGAGGCCCAGGCGCCGCAACTTGCCAATCGGATCAGCGGGGACCGGGTTGAATCGATTCGCGCCGGCGACGTGGAGGTCGGCGATCGGATCCTCGTGCGCCCCGGTGAAATGGTGCCCTGTGACGGGCTCGTGACCGATGGGACCTCCCATCTGGAAGTCGCCCGCCTGACCGGCGAACCGTCGCCTGAACGCGTGCGCCCCGGGGATCGGGTGCGCTCCGGCGCAGTGAACATCGAGCAGGCATTGACGGTGGACGTCACGGCGCGGGCGAGCGAGAGCTTGTACTCGCGGATCGTCGCGATGGTGCGCGATGCCCAAGCCTCCAAGTCCCCAACGCAGCGCCTGGCCGACCGGTATGCGATCTGGTTCACCCCGCTCACGCTCGTCGCCTGCGCGATCGCCTGGGGGATATCGCACGACGCCACGCGAGTGCTGGCCGTGCTGGTCGTGGCGACGCCGTGTCCGCTCATCCTCGCCACGCCCGTCGCGATCATCGGCGGCATCAACCGGGCCGCACGACACCAGATCGTGGTCCGCTCGGGATCCGCGCTCGAGGCGATCGCGCGCGCCGACGTCGCGGTCTTCGACAAGACCGGGACGCTGACGATCGGGTATCCCGAAGTCGCGCGGGCCGAGGCGATCGGCGCCCTGCCGCACGACCAGCTGGTGCGGCTCGCTGCCGCGGTCGAACTCAACTCCGGGCACCTGCTCGCCCGGTCCGTCGTCGCGTTCGCCGAACAGCGTGGCTTGGTGGGCTCCACTGCCCAAGACACGATCGAGGCCCCGGGCAGCGGGATCACGGGAATGGTCGATGGACGCCGGGTCAGCGTGGGATCGCTCGACTATGTCAGCCGTGAGCAGCCGGGTGCCGCCGCGTCGCTCCGCGCTGCGCACACCACCGCCATCGCGGGCGAGCACGGGCTTCGGGCGTTCGTCGCGGTTGACGACGCCGCCGCCGGAGTGCTGCACTTCGCCGATCGCACCCGGGACGGCCTCAGCGCGTTCTTCGCCGACCTCACGGCGCTCGGGATTCGCCGCACGATACTCGTTTCCGGCGATCACGGCGCCAATGTGTCGGCCGTCGCGCGCGCGATCGGAATCACCGACGCGCGCGGCGATGTGCTGCCGGACGGCAAGGTCGAGATCGTCCGCTCCCTGGAAGCGCTCGGTCACCGCGTGGTCATGACCGGCGACGGCACGAACGATGCCCCGGCGCTCAGTGCCGCTTCCGTGGGTGTGGCGATCGCCGCCCACGGCGGCGGCATCTCCGCCGAAGCCGCCGGGATCGTCCTCCTCGCCGATGACGTGACCCGCCTCGCGACGGCCATCCGGATCGGACGGCGGGCCACGAGGATCGCCAAGCAGGGCATCGTGGTCGGGCTCGGACTCAGCCTCGTGGCGATGGCATTCGCGTTCGTCTGGGCGACACGCAGCGGCCAGTTCGACGACCTCGACACGCCCGCGATCCGTCCGCTGATTGACGAGTCGCGCCCACCCGAACAGGGATAGCGCCCGCTCCTCCACCGCGAGCCATTCGGTATTTTGCGGAATGCCCCGCGCGTGTACGACGGTTCAAGCATTTCGCACCGTCCCGACCGGCAGGTTCGCCGTTTTCGCGTTCGCGTGCGCATTCGGCTGTGGCGCAGTGCAAGCTGTCGGCGCCCAATCGGCGCCACGCCGGCCGGAATCGCTGCAGCCGCTGACGATCGGCGGAGCGGCGCGCGCCGCCGCCGAGCGCAGCGGCCCGGCGCTGGCGTCCCGCGCGAGGACCGACCAGGCGACCGCCCGCGTCACGCAACGTCGGGCCGACCTGCTGCCGCAGTTGTCGGGGACACTGTCCGATGCCGAACGCACACTCAACAGTGCGACGCTTGGTATCTCGTTCCGGGACCCCATCACGGGCCGGTCGGTCTTCGATCCGGACGGGCAAGTACTCGGCCCGGTGCGCGCCTGGGACGCGCGCCTATCGCTGCGCCAGGCGATCCTCGACCCCGCCGCGTTCGCGCGTTGGGCCGCTGCCCAGTCAGCGCTGACCGCCGCCCGCGCGGATGGCGATGCCGCTGCGCAATTCGCGGGCGCGAACGCGGCGCTGGCGGCGGTCATGGCCATGCGGGCGACCGCCTTGGTCTCGGCCCGGCTGGCCGACTCCGCACTCGCCGCCGAGCTCGTCGAGATCGCACGCGCACAGCTCCGCGGCGGGATCGGGATCGCACTCGATATCACACGGGCGGAGGCAACCGCGGCGAGTGTCCGGTCGCAGCTCGCCTCGGCGCGCGCTGCGCGCGCGCGTTCGGAGGTCGAGTTGGCGCGCGCCGTGGGACTTCCGGCATCCGCACGAGTCACGTTGGCCGACTCACTGGCGGGCGCGGCGCTCCCTGATGCCGGCACGGAACCGGACCGCGCCGCGCGCACCACGGGCCGGGCGGACCTTCGCGCCGCAAACGCCCAGGTCGCCGCAGCGGGTCGCCAGGTCCGCGCTGTCCAGGCCGAGCGGCTCCCCGCCCTCAGCTTGTATGCCGACGACGGCGCTGTCGGAAAATCCACGAATCACCTGCTGAACACCTACAGTTGGGGCATCTCGCTCGGCGTGCCGGCGTTCGACGGGCTACGGCGCGAAGGGCGGATTGCGGAACAACGTGCGGTCCTGCGTGAAGCCGAGATCCGCCGCCGCGAGCTCGACGAGCAGCTGGACGCCGAGGCGCACATCGCGCGGCTCGACCTTGCCGCGGCCAACGAGCTGCTTGGCGCCGCGCGCGAGCGCGAGCGGCTTGCCGTCCAGGAAGTTGCGCAGGCCCGCGAACGGCTGACCGCCGGCGTGGCGGGCAACGCCGAGATCATCACCGCCTCGCTGAACCTCAGCACCGCGCGAGCGGCGCTCATTGATGCCCGCGCGTCCGCGCTCGCCGCACGAATCGCGATCGCCCGCGCCGACGGGACGATCCTCACGATCCCGTAACCCTCCTGCCTCAGCCGACCCGATGAGCTCCACGCTCCCCGCCCGTGCCGACGCGCTCGCCCTCATGCAGGAATGGACCCCGAGTGAGTCGCTTCGCGGCCATATGTTGGCCGTCGAGGGAGCGATGCGGACCTACGCCACCATGTTCGGCGAGGATGTGGAGCGGTGGGGGCTGACCGGCCTCTTGCACGACTTCGACTACGAGCGGTTCCCGAACGACGCCCATGCGGCGGACGCCGAGCACCCAAGCGAAGGCGTGCGGCACCTGCGCTCGCTCGGGTACCCCGAGGACATCCTCGAGGCGATCCTCGGGCACGCGGATTACTGCAACGTCCCGCGTACGTCACGCATGGCGAAGACGCTGTTTGCGGTGGACGAACTCTGTGGCCTCGTGACCGCGTGCGCGCTCGTGCGCCCTTCGCGCAGCGTGAACGACCTCGAGGTATCGAGTGTCAAAAAGAAGATGAAGGACAAGGCGTTTGCCCGGGGGGTCAACCGAGATGATGTGGTCAAGGGCGCGTCCGAACTTGGTGTCGAACTGGACACGCACATCGCGACCGTCATCGCCGCAATGCGGGAACGTGCGGGGCTGCTGGGCCTCGCCGGCACGGCGTAGCGCGCCTCTCGGAAGCCCGGCCGCGGCGGACCCGGCGGGTCCTCGCCGCACCGTCGTAACCTCGGCCCCCTCAGCGCGTCCAACGTGGGGTCAGACTACAGCGTATTGGGAGCGTGATTGAACGACACACCGCATTACGGGCGTTTCGGTATCTATTGGGGTGCCGGCGTCCGTGCGTTCGAGGCGGGCCGTGTTCGCTGAACGGCCGGCCAATGAACGCGATCTGGTCGTCGCGGCTCAGCGGGGCGACCGGGCGGCATTCGGTGAGCTTGTTCGGGCGCACGAACGGCGGGCGTATGTGGTAGCCCGCGCGATCGTCGCCAATCACGAGGACGCGGAGGACGCGGTGCAGGACGGCTTCCTGCACGCGTACCGGGCGCTCGACCGGTTCCTGCCGGATCAGGCGTTCGGGGCGTGGTTGCACCGGATCGTTGCGAATGCGGCGCTGGACATCACCCGGCGTCGGAAGGTCCGCGACGCGGACGAGTTGCCGGAAACGGTCGCGTCCCCGTTTCGCGATCCGGCGGAGGGAAGCGAGTTGCGGCGGCGGTTACGCGCCGCTCTCGAGACCCTTCCGGCGCGGCAACGCGCCGTGATTGTCTTGCACGACGTGGAAGGCTTCAAGCATTCGGAGATTGGCAAGATTCTCGATATTCCTGAAGGGACCGCGCGCTCGGACCTGCACTACGCCAGGACCCTGCTGCGCGGCCTGCTCGGGGAAGTGAGGAAGGCACTATGAGCAACGACATCCGAGGTCCCGAACTCGTCCGCGACGACGCGGTCACCGAGGCGCTGCGTGGCGTGTATGCCGCGCCCACCGATCCGGCGTACTGGACCGCGCTCGAGGCGCGTATCATGGGCGCCCTCGACGATGCGGACGCCTGGTGGTCGGTCGGCGAGCGGTGGACTCGCTGGGGCCTTGCGGCTGCCGCAGCGGCCGTGCTGCTGGCGGCGGGACTCTTCCTGCGTGCCCAGAACCTCCGGGAGCAGGAACTCGCCATCGACGCCGTCATCGAGGAAGTCCCCGGGCTCGAATCCGCGCTCGCGCAGCGTGAGCCCATCTCCGCGGAGCAGGCAACCCTGCGCCGGCTCACCGGCCACCAATAGGTCGCTGACGTGACTCGGACCAAGAGTCTCGCGATCGCGATGTATCTCGGCGCCGCGCTGGCCGGGGCGACGATCGCGCTCGCCGTGGACCGGATGGTGCCTTCATCCGGCAACACGCGGCCGCGTGACACGGGGAGTTTTCGCACACGGTTTTTCGATGAGTTGAAGCTCACGCCTGCCCAGCGGGACTCAGCGGGCACGATGCTCGACGAGCGTGAGCGCAAGTACAAGGCCCTGATGGAGCAGCGCAGGGCGATTCTTGAACCCGTCCGCGCGGCGCAGGATTCGATCGAAGCCGAATGGCGCCAGCGCTTTACGCAACTGCTCACATCGGAGCAGAAGGCGATCTACGACCAGATGCAGGCGGCCCGGCGGGAACGCTCGGCGCGCGGGGGACGGGGCAATGACCGGTAGGACGATGATCAGGATCGCAGCGACGGTTGCCGTCGCCGCGGGCACGGCGAGCGCGCAGGCCGTGGGCGACGCGCGTCCGATTTCGCTGGACGAGGCCGTGCGCCTCGCCCAGCTGAACCAGCCGCAGACCGTGCAGGCGCGAAACACTGTGCGCAACGCGGAGATGCAGGTCCGACGCAGCTGGTTCGACCTCGGGTTCATCCCGACACTTGGCATCGGCTCCAGCTGGAGCCAGCGTGGTGGCGACCGCTATGCGGAAGGTGTCAAGCTGCCCTCCACCGCCACTCCGTGGTCGTTCGGCCGCAACCTCTCGATCGGCAACTTCACGCTGTTCGACGGCGGCCAGCGTTGGAACGCCCTCCGTACGTCGCGGGCGAACCTCGATGCCAACGAAGCCGCCATCGTGACCGCTCGCTACTCGGTCGCACTGAACGTCAAGACGGCCTACTACGCCGTCCTGACCGCGCGCGAACAGCGGGCTGCGGCGGACCGGCAGCTCGAGCAGGCGCGCCAGCAGCTCGCGGTCGCCACCGCGAAGATGAACGCCGGTTCCGCCACGCGAACGGATTCGCTCTCGGCGGCGATCGCGATCGGTCAGGCTCGGCAAGCGATCCTCAACGCCGACAATGCGGTCGCCAACGCAAACGCCCAGCTCACCCGGTACGCCGCCACGACATTCACCGTGACGGCCATGCCAAACGACACGGCGGAAGTGACGCCGCTCGGCGTGAGCGAAGCGGAACTGCTGCGGCTCGCCCTGATCGGTCCGCAGGTCACGCAGAGCACCGCGCAGGTTCGCTCGGCCGAAGCGAGCCGGCGGCAGGCGAACTCGCGCTACTTCCCCACGTTCACGATGGGCGCGAGTTACGGCTGGACAATCGAGAACTCGCAGAAGTTCCAGTTTGCTGACGGGCCCAACGGCACAAGCACGGGCCTGAACTTCGGCTTCAACTACACGTTCTGGGACAACTTCCAGCGCGAACAGCAGCGCGCCAACGCGCGCACGACCCACGAAAACGCGGAAGCCAACCTTCGCGACCAGCGCTTCCTGGTCCAGCAGAACCTCACGCAACAGCTGAACACGTTCCGCACGGCGATGGCCTCGATCGAGCTCAACCGGCTCCAGATCGCCGCCGCCGAGGAGAACGTGCGCGTCGTGCAGCAGCAGTACAACCTCGGCACCAAGCAGGTGCTTGACCTGCTCACCGCGCAGACCTCGCTGGACAACGCTCGCACGCAGCTGATCACATCGCGGCAGAACGCGCGCATCGCGAAGGCCAACATCGAATCCATCATCGGACGCGACCTGCGCTAGCAGGCCGCCTCCGCTTCATGAAGAGCAACAACACCAGCGCAGCACCTTTGTCTTCTTTACCGACGTTTTTCGTCCTCACCGGGAGTCCGCAGTGAATCGCAGAATATTCGCCCTCGCCGCCTTCACCGTCGTCGCCTGCAACAAGGAGCAGGCGACCAGCGTGCAAGTGCAGACTGCGACGGTGCAGCGCCGTGATATCGTCGTGAACGCCGAGGCAACCGGAGTCATCGAGCCCATCCAGGTTGTCGAGGTCAAGTCGAAGACCGCGTCGGGCCAGGTGCTGGACATGGGCATCGAGGTGGGGAGCTATGTGCGCCCGGGCGATCTCATCGTCCAGCTCGACACCACCGATCTCCACACGACGCTGCTGCAGAACCTCGCGGACCTCGAGGCCGCGCGCTCGGCCTACAACGTCGCGAAGACGGTGCTCGAGCGGAATACGGCGCTGTTCGACCAGCGCGTGATCACGAAGGACGTCCTCGAACAGTCGCAGAACTCGGAAGCCAACAGCCGCGCGTCGCTCAATCGCGCCGAGACCCAGGTCACGATCCAGAAGCAGCGCATCACGGACTCGCGCGTCGTCGCGGCCGTCGAGGGCACCGTCCTGACCCGTCCGGTCGCCAAGGGTCAGGTCATCCAGGCCGGCTCGGGCGGCGTGAGCGCCGGCACCGTGATCGCGACCATGGCCGACCTTTCCCAGGTGCGCGCACGCGCGCTCGTCAGCGAGACGGAAATCGGCCAACTGCAGCTCGGACAGGATGCCGTCGTCACGGTTGACGCATTCCCTGAGCGCGCGTTCAACGGCACGGTCGAGAAGGTCGAACCACAGGCCGTCGTGCAGCAGAACGTGACGATGTTCCCGGTGCTCGTCTCACTCGACAACTCCGAAGGCCTGCTCCGCCCGGGTATGAACGGCGAAGTCAGCGTCCGGACGGATGAGCGACAGGGTGTGCTCAGCGTCCCGAACGACGCGATCCGGTCCACACGGGAGTACGAACAGGCCGCGAAGGCGCTCGGCCTCAACCCGGACAGTGTGCGCGCCGCGGTGATGCCGTCAGGTGGACGCGGCGGTATGGGCGGCGGGCGCGGCGGAAATGGTGGGGGCGCACCTGGCGCAGGTGGTATGACGGCACCTGGTGGCAGCGCCGGAGGCGGGAATCCGCCCGGCGGTGGCCGGCAAGGTGGCCAGGCCCAGACGAGTCGCGCGGAGATCTCGTTCGCGCTCGTGCAGGGTGGTAATCAGGCTGGGAACCAGGGCGGTGGTCGCCGTGGCGGTGGCGGCGGGCGCGGCTTCCAGATGCCGGAAGTCAGCGACGCCGACTGCAAGAAGGTTGACGACGCGCTGAAGGCGAAGCCCGCGGTCGCGAAGCGCCTCGACGACCTCCGCACGCAGATGCGCGACCCGAATGCGGACCGCGAGGCCATGCGCGCGACGATGGAGTCGGCCTACCGCGACCTTGGCGTTGACCAGCAGGTGGCCAACGCCTGCCGGTTCCGGCAGGGCGGCGGCGGACGCGGTGGCATGAACATGGGCGGCCAGAATGCCGCCGGGCCTCAAGGCCCCAACGCTGCGGCTCGCGGCGGCAACCAAGGTGGACAGCAGGCGAACGCGATGGGTGGCGGCCGCGCCGGTGGTCGCAACGGCGGCGGCTTTGGCGGCGGATTCGGCGGAGGACGCCAAGGCGCCCGCGGCCGCACCGACCCGAACGCAACACCGCGCTCTGGCATGGTCTTCGTGCAGAAGGAAGCCGGCGGCTGGGAGCCACGCGTGCTTCGGCTCGGGATCGCGAACTACGATTTCACCGAGGTGGTCAGCGGCCTGGAGGAAGGCGAGCGGGTGGCGCTGATGGCGGCGGCAATCCTGCAGCTGCGCCGACAGGAACAGATGGACCGCACGAGGGCGATGGCGAGCCCACTTGGGGGCGGTGGAATGGGTGGTGGGCGCGGCGGGATGGGTGGCCCCCCCGGCGGTGGTGGTGGTGGCCCGGGCGGCGGCGGGCGCGGGAACTGATCACGGCGCTAGTACTCACGCCCACGAACTTGAGGTAGCCCAGATGCTCATCGGCGAAACAATTCGCGTTGCCCTCGGGGCGCTCCGCGCGAATAAGCTGCGGTCGCTGCTCACGATGCTCGGCATCGTGATCGGCGTCGCGGCTGTCATCGCGGTCGTCGCGCTCGGCAACGGCGCACAGAAGCAAATCAATGACCGCATCACTGCGCTCGGCACCACCCTGTTGACCGTGAACCCGGGCCAAGCGATGGGGGGCGGCATTCGCACGGGCGGCGGTGGCGCGCGGCTCACGACCGACGACGCGCAGGCGCTCGCCGATCGCGGCACACACATGCTGGCAGTCCAGCCGGAGATGGAAGGGCGCCTGCAAGTGGTGTATGGCACGAAGAACACAAACGTCTCCATCATCGGGAGCACGTCGAACTACCCCGAGGTGCGCAATTACGTAGTCGAGTTCGGGCGCTTCTTCACCCATGCCGAAGACCAGACGCGGCGGCGCGTCGCGGTCATCGGTCCCGCCGTGGCAACGAACCTCGGCCTCGAAACCGCCGAAGCGCTCATTGGTGAGACGATCCGGATCCGCGGTATCCAGTTCGAGGTGGTGGGCGCGTTCAAGACCAAGGGCTCCGGCGGTGGCTTCGGGAACCCGGACGAACAGATCCTGATCCCCATCGAGACCGCTCGCTTTCGCGTGCTCGGCAACAACCGCGTTCGCTCGATCGGCGTGCTCGCGCCGAGCGAGGCCGAGATTCCCGAGACCATGGCGAACATCCAGACGATCCTCCGCCGCGAACACCGCCTGCGGCCGGGCCGCGAGGACGATTTCCAGATCCGCAGCCAGTCGGACTTCCTGAACACGCTCTCCGAGACCACGCAGACCATGGGGTTGCTGCTCGCGGGCATTGCGGCCGTCTCGCTCGTGGTGGGCGGTATCGGCATCATGAACATCATGCTGGTGTCCGTCACGGAACGCACGCGTGAGATCGGTGTCCGGAAGGCCCTTGGCGCAACTCGCCTCAACATCATGTTCCAATTCCTGATCGAGGCGATCGTGCTTTGCATGGTCGGCGGCGCACTCGGCATCGCGGCGGGCGTCGGCGGCGGATTGCTCGTCACGTCGAAGTTCGGTTGGCCCACGGCGATCGGTGCGGACTCGGTCGCAATCGCGTTCGGATTCTCCGCGTTCGTCGGGATCGTGTTCGGTGTCTACCCGGCCCGGCGCGCCGCGACCATGGACCCGATCGTCGCGCTGCGATTCGAATAGCGGCGCAGGAGACCCTACGACAAAGCGGCCCGGAACCTCCGGGCCGCTTTGTTTTCCCCCCCAAGCGCAGCGAACGCCCTACCGTTCCGGGTTCGGCGCGCGCGCGGTGTTGGGAGGTTTGCGGATCTCGAACTTGAACTGCTGTTCCGCCAGCTGGCGCACCGGGTTGCCTCCGTTCTTCGCGGGTCGGAAGCGCATGCGCGGCATCGCATCGCGCACCGCCTGCGTGAACGCCGGATGCGTGCTGTCGAGCACCTTGATCGTCCCGAGGTCAATCAGGCCGGTCGAGTCCACGACAAACCGCATCGTCGCGTAGCCCTCGACCGACTTGGTCAGCAACTCGCGCGGGTACGCCGGCGCGGCGCTCAGCGGATCCCGCTCCGCGGCGGAATCCACGTCCACGATACTGAACGCGCCCACCGCCTGGGCCGCCTCGATCAGCGCGGCGATTCCGGGCGCCGCGGCGGCTTCGGATGTCTGAAGCGGCGTTACCGCTTCGCTCGTACTCGTGGGCGGCTTCTCGACCGCCTCCACGGGGACGCCCTTCAGCTCGCCCTTGGGCGACGCCAGCACGGCGGCGCCTGAATACGCGACAGGAGTGTCACCCACCTGCGCCGCCCGATCCGGCGGGAGGATGAGGCGTGCGATCTGCTCCCACATCGGGGTGACCACATCCGGCGCGATGATGGCTGTACCGCTGCCGATCAAGCCGAGCACGAGCCCGCCGTGCAAGATGGCGCTCGCCATCGTCGCCCCGATTGAGCGAGGCGGTCGCACGTGCTTGGATTCGAGGAGGACGTCGAACATGCTCTTGATCGCAGCCGGGGTTCGACCCCGATATGCCAATTATTAATTACTCAGGGCGTCCGCGCCAGCGCACAGTGCTGACACGAACGAAGTCGGGGGCGAGTCGTGCGTACTCGGACACTCGGTGGGCGTCCATCGGTTTGCGCTTCGCCGGTGAGACCCCGTTCGAAAAACGACCATTCGGCATCGCCAAGGGCGCCGAAGCTCGACAAGAAAAATATTGTCGTTTGGATCTCGCCGGTCCTGGCAAGACGGACACCTTGCCGCTTGACGATATATCTTACCGATATATCTTAGATATGTCTTTTTATGGGGGTGTACGATGTGGGGTCGCGGATGCGGCGACGGCTGGCAGGCGGGTGCTGGCAGGTCGTGGGGCTGGAAGTGGGAGAGCGAGTTCGGTCCGTTCTTTGGCGCCGCGCGAGGTCGCGGCCACCGGCGCGGCGGTCGGACATTCGACCAGGGAGACCTGCGCCTCGTAATCCTACGCCTGCTCGCGGAGAAACCGCGGCACGGGTACGAGATCATCAAGGACCTGGAGGAGCGCTCCGGCGGCCAGTACGCGCCAAGCCCCGGGACGGTGTATCCGACGCTCACCATGCTCGAGGAAATGGGCTACGCGACGTCGGCCGACGAAGGCGGTCGGAAGGTGTACGCGATCACCGACGCCGGACGCGCCTACCTGAGTGAGCATCAAGTGACTGTTGACGACATCCTGGGCCGGCTGGCGGACCTGGGCGCATCGATCTTCGGCGATGGCGTGCGCCCGGCCCACGAAGCGATGGGCGACCTGGGCCGCGCTTACTGGAAGGCCACGATGCGGCAGCCGGCGGCGCCCGAAACAATTGCGAAGGTTGTCGAAATCCTGCGGAGGGCGGCCGGCGAGATTGAGGCGTTGAGGCGACCGGCCTAGCGCGCGCCTGCGGCCAGTCGCTTTACCGGCGGCGGTGCTCCCATAGATTCCCTGACGGGTCGCGGACTGTCCGCGACCCGTTTTGTGTTTTCGGCCCGATGGCCACCGACGAAGGCAACCCCGCACCGGCGTCCCCGACGCCGGATCAGACAGACCCAGCCGGCGCGAACCACGCCCGAGCGAGCAGCGCGGCCCCCGCCGTGCCTGGCGGCGGCACGCCCACACCCGTGGGCGGCACGACCGCGGCGTTTCCGGTGCCGGCCCCGCGCCCGCACGTGGACCCGAATCCGACGGGCCGTCGCCTGGGCCTGCTCATGCTCACGGCACTTGGCATCGTATACGGCGATATCGGAACCAGTCCGCTGTATGCGTTCCGCGAGAGCTTCCGTCCCGAGCATGCGCTGACGGCCTCCCCGGACCACGTGTTCGGCGTGCTCTCGCTCATCGTCTGGTCGTTGATGATCGTCGTCACGATCAAGTACATCATGTTCGTCATGCGCGCCGACAACCGCGGCGAAGGCGGCATCCTCGCGCTCCTCGCGCTCATCACGAGTCGCGATACGACGCACCCGTATCGTCGAGCGGTGTTGATCAGCGTGGCGTTGATCGGCGCGGCGCTGCTGTACGGAGACGGGACGATCACGCCGGCGATGTCGGTGCTGAGCGCGGTCGAGGGCCTGGCGGTCGTGACGCCGGCGCTGCATGCGGCGATCGTGCCGCTGACCGTGGTGATCATTGCCGGGCTCTTCTTCTTTCAACGGCACGGCACCGCTCGGGTGGGTGCGTTGTTCGGGCCCGTGATGCTGTTGTGGTTCGGCACGCTTGCCGCGCTGGGCGTGCGTGAGATGCTGGTCTCGCCCCAGGTGCTGGCCGCGCTGAACCCGCTGCACGGCGTTCGCCTGATCGAGGAACAGGGCCTCCGCGCGTTTGGACTCATGGGCAGCGTCGTCCTGGCGGTCACCGGCGCCGAGGCGCTCGTGGCCGACATGGGGCATTTCGGCAAGCGCCCGATCCGACTGGCCTGGTTCTACCTCGTGTTTCCGTGCCTGCTGCTGAACTACTTCGGCCAGGGCGCGCTCGTGCTGCGGGATCCGTCCACCGTGACCAACCCGTTCTACCTGCTCGCGCCCGAGGCGTTTCGCCCGGCGCTGCTGGTGTTGGCCACGGCCGCGGCCGTCATCGCATCGCAGGCCATGATCTCAGGTGCATTCTCGGTCACGCAGCAGTGCGTCCAACTGGGTTACAGTCCGCGGGTGACGATCGTACACACGTCCGCCCGCGAGTTCGGCCAGGTCTACATCCCCGAGGTGAACTGGGCGCTCGCCGTGGGGTGCATCCTCGTCGTCCTCGGATTCCGGAGCTCGAGTTCGTTGGGCGCGGCATACGGCATTGCGGTCACCGGGACGTTCACTTGCACGACGATCCTGTTTGTCGTGATCGCGGCGGCCCGCTGGGACTGGCCTCGGTGGCGGGTGTTCGCGTTGGCCGTCCTCTTCCTCACCGTGGACGTCGCCTTCTTTGGGGCAAACCTGCTCAAGGTCGCCCACGGCGGCTGGGTGCCGCTGGTGATCGCGATCGCGATCTACGGGATGATGACCACGTGGAAGCGCGGGCGCGACATCCTGCGCGCGCGCCTGCGTGAGATCGGCATGCCGCTGACCGCATTCCTCGAGAGCTTCAACCGCGACAAGAGCACGCCTCGGGTGCGCGGGACCGCGGTGTTCATGACGTCCGAAGCGGCCGGTACTCCCGTCGTCCTCCTGCACCACCTCAAGCACAACAAGGTGCTGCACGAGCAGGTGATCCTGCTTTCGATCCAGACCGGCGAGGTCCCCTACATGGCCGACGGCGAGCGGATCGCGTCGCTGGAGCGCCATGACCAGGGCTTCGTTCGCGTGGTGGCCCGCTACGGATTCATGGAATCGCCGGACGTCAAGGAGATTCTCGGCGTGTTGCGATCCCGCGGGATCAAGACCAAGCCACTCGACACCAGCTACTACCTCGGCCGCGAGGAACTCATCCCCACGGCCAAGAAGTGGAAGTCGGGAAGCGTCACGATGAACATCTGGCGCAAGCGGCTCTTCGCACTCATGGCGCGAAACGCCCGCAGCGCGGCCGCATTCTTCCAGCTGCCGCCGAACCGCGTGGTTGAGCTGGGCACCCAGATCGAGTTCTAGCGCCGACTCCGGCCGGTCAGAGGATCGTTCTCACTGTCCGGACCGTGACGCCGGGCGCCCGCTTCATCCGCAGTTCCTCCAGCGCAGGCGGCAGCTCGATCTTGAGTTCCCGGCGGATGCGCGGAAGCTCCCGTTCGAGTTCCTCGCGGATGCGGGGCATTTCGCGCTCGATTTCCTCTCGGATGCGGGGCAATTCGCGCTCAAGCTCCTCGCTGATGCGCGGCATGGCGCGCATGTCCGGGCGAATCACGGTCGCGCCCGCCGGACCGTTGAACCGGAGCATCCCGTTCCCGAATCCGAACGCGTACCCGTCCCCCGCCGGCAGCTCAGCGGCCTTCACGGTCGTGACTCGCACGGTACGTGAACGGCCGCTCGATACCACGACCAGCTCGGCCGCATCGCCGACCTTCATCTTGCGCACCTCGCGCTGGAGGCGATCGATCCGCGACGACGACACGCCCATGTCGCCGGCGTCTTCGCGCGGCACGCGCAGGTCCACGCCGTTCACGCTCGCGATGCGGTCGCCTTCCATGATCCCGGCCTTGTCGGCCGGGCCACCCTCGCTCACCGACTGAACGAACACGCCAACGGTGTCGCGACGGCTTCCGGTCGCCGAAAGCGAGAGCCCGAGCGCCGGACGGTCATCGGCGCGGGCCGTGACCGTCGCCCGCCGAGCCGGTTCGAGGTCCGACGCGGCGACGGTCTTCACCTTCACTTGCCGCGAACGCCCGTTGTACCACACCTCGAGCGTGACTTCGTCGCCGGCCTTCACCTTCCGCATCTCTCGCGTCAGCCGGTTCTGGTTGACGCCCTGCATGGCCTCGTCGTCCGCGTCGTCGCGCGCAAGCTTGAGGTTGACGCCGTTGATCGACACCAGGCGGTTGCCCTCTTCGATGCCCGCCTTCTCCGCCGGACCACCCGCGGTCACCGAGCTGACCAGCAAGCCGAGCGTGTCGCGCCGACCGCTCGATGACGTCGAGATGCCGAGCATGGCGCGGTCGGGGTCTCCGCCGGTGACAACGGAATACGTGCCGCCTGAACGCGGAATCGTGATGGTCTGGGCATCAAGCGTTGCGGCCGCGAGCACCGCGGCGGCGGCGGAAAGGGCAATTCGAGTTCGCATGGGGTTTCGCCTCATCTGGCGGGTTCGCTAGGTGAGTCACGGCACGCCCCGCGAGGGTTTCCCGCGACCCCAGCCACCCCGGTGCCTGTGTCGAGCGGAAACGGTTCGGACAGCCGAAACCGCTAGATTTCCGGCGTGAAATCGCCCCTCGACACTTTCCGGCACCACTGGCAGGACGAAGCCGACGCCTCGTACCTCTACCGCATTCTCGCGACGCTGGAACCGGACGCGAAGCGCCGTGACGTGTTCGTGCGGCTCGCCGATGTCGAAGACCGCCATACGGTGATCTGGGCGGAACTGATCCGCGCCAACGGCGGCACCGTTCCGCGGCACTCGCCAACAGGCCGCACGCGGCTGCTCGCGTTCCTGGGACGGCGGTTCGGGCCGAACTTCCTGCTCCCGATGCTCCTCGCGGAGGAGGGGCGCGAAGTGAAGGGCTACCTCGACATGCACCGCGAGACGCCGAAGGGCGCCGCCGGTTCGCAGGAATCGCTCCTGCTCGCGCGTGAATCGAAGGAACACGCGCACGAGATCGCCGGACTGACCGGGCGCGAGGGCGAACCCTGGCACCAGGCGGAATCCGGCGGCTTCCTGCGCAACGTCGTCTATGGATTCAACGACGGCCTCACGGCGAACTTCGGGCTCGTGGCCGGCGTGCTCGGCGCAACGGCCACCGAGCAGCATCACCTGATCATCGTCGCCGGCGTGGCGGGCCTGATCGCCGACGCGCTGTCCATGGGGTCATCGGGCTACCTCGCCGCGAAGAGCGAGCAGGAGGTGTATGCCAACGAGATCGCGATGGAGCGCGAGGAGATCGCGCTCATGCCGGAGATCGAACGCGACGAACTCGCGCTGATCTACGAGGCGCAGGGGATGGACCCCGCGATGGCCCGTGCGCGCGCGGACGACGTCGCGCGCGACCCGGAGCGCATGCTGGCCGAGAAGGTGCAGAAGGAACTGAAGATCGGTGGCCACGAGCAGTCGCCGTTCCGCGAGGGCTGGGTGACCGGCCTGGCGACGGCGATCGGCGCCCTGATTCCCGTCGCGCCGTTCCTGATGACGGAGGGCACGGCCGCGGTCGTGTGGTCGTTCGGCCTTTCGATGGCGAGCCACTTCCTGGTCGGCGCCGCGCGCAGCGTGTTCACCGGCCGCGGCGTGCTCCGTTCCGGCATTGACATGTTCGCCGTGGGGCTCGGCGTGGCCATCGTCGGGTACTACGTCGGCGAATGGGTGGCCAAGACCGTCGGCTGATCACGCGGCGGCGCGGCAGCCGCTGACCCCGCGCAATCCGAACCGCTACGGCTGCCGCCGACCCCGCGGCACCGGCTCGCCCAGGCGCGCCTCACGCCGCACGTACTCGGCCGCCGCGCCGTGGGTGGCGTACCACACGTCATTGCCGGCTTTCACGCGGATGTGATCCAGCAGCAACTCGAGCGCCACGATCCGCGAACGGTGCCCGATGATGTGCGGATGCATCGTCAGCACGAACATCGTGCCCTCGGCGTAGGCCTTGTCGAACTCGTCCATCCACACCTGCGCGACGTCGCGCGGAGCGCTGTAGCGCTCGCCCTGCGGGTTGACGAGCGGCGCGTCGTCGAGGATCCACTGCACCGGCAGCTCCACGATCCCCGTCGCCTGCCCGTTCTGGAGCAGCTCGTACGGGCGATCGTCCGCCATCAGTGAACTCTCGTACCGGAAACCGAGATCGCGAATGATGGCCAACGTGTTGGGGCTGAAGTTCCACGACGGCGCCCGGTAGCCGGTCGGCTTCGTGCCCGTGAGCCGCGTGAGGTCGGCGAGCGCCCGGGTGAGCAGCCGACGCTCGATCGAATCCGGAAGCGTCGTGTTCATCTCATGGATCCAGCCGTGCACGCCGAACTCATGACGCCCACTCTTCTTGATCGCCGTCGCCATTTCCGGGTGGAGCTCGAGACTGACCGACGGCACGAAGAACGAGGCGGGTATGCGCCGCTCGTCGAGCACATCGAGCACGCGGCCGAGGCCGACGCGTGCGCCGAACTCGCCCATGGACAGCGCGCCCACCGACGTCTCGCCGAAGCGCAGCGTGACGGTCTCGTTGTCGGCATCGAACGAAAGCAGCACGGCCACCTTCTTCCCATCCGGCCAGGTCTTCGGCTGCAACGACTTGCCGGCGCGGACGGCGTTCACTGTCTTGCGGACGCTGTCCATCGTCCACTGCCATCCGGGGATCGCCGTCGTCGCGGGCACCGGCTGCGCCTGCGCGTTGAGGAAGCTCGGGACGAGCACGACAGCAACGATTGTCAGGCGCATGGCATTCCCTCGGGAAACGGTCGGGCTCAACCCACCACGTTCAGGATTCGCCCCGGCACATAGATCACCTTCCGCGGGCTCGCGGGGAAGAATTTCGCCACCGCCGCGTCCGCCTTTGCCGCGGCCACCACGGCCGGCTCGTCGGCGGACTGCGGGACGACGACCGACCCGCGCGTCTTGCCGTTCACCTGCACGGCGATTGTCATCGTATCGCCCGCGGCGAGCGCGGCATCAAACGCCGGCCAGCCCGAATCGAAGATGCCGGTCGTGTGCCCGAGCATCTCCCAGAGCTCTTCCGCCACGTGCGGGGCGAACGGCGAGACCAACTGCACCAGGGGCTCGACCTCGGCGCGGTGCGGCGTGCGCTCGCCACGCCGGAGCACGTTCACGTACTCCATCATCGCGGCGATCGCCGTGTTGTACTGCAATCGCGGAATGTCCTCGCCGACCTTGCGGATCGTCGCATGCAGCTTTCGCATGACCTCCTCGTGGGGAGCCCCGGTCGCCGAGGCCGCCTGCACGGATGCCCAGATCCGATCGAGGAACCGGCGCACGCCGCTGATCCCGGCGTCGCGGAAGTCGCCGCCTTCCTCGAACGGGCCGAGGAACATCAGGTACGTGCGGAAGGTGTCGGCCCCCCACTCGTTGATGTACACGTCGGGAATGACGACGTTGCCCTTCGACTTCGACATCTTCGCGCCGTCACGGATGATCAGGCCATGCGCGCGGAACTTGGTGAACGGCTCCTCGAACGCGAGGTGCCCCGCGTCGTGCAGCACCATGGTCAGGAAGCGCGAGTACAGCAGGTGGAGCACGGCGTGCTCGTTCCCGCCGATGTACGAATCCACCGGCAGCCAGCGTTTCGTGATCTCCGCATTGAACGGCGCCGCGTCGGCGTCCGCGGCGCGTACGCTCGGATAGCGAAGGAAATACCAGCCGCTGTCGAGGAAGGTGTCGCTGACGTCGGTTTCGCGGCGCGCCGGCTTGCCGCACGCCGGGCACGGCACGCGGTACCACTCCTCGTGCCGCGCGAGCGGCGAGACGCCGGAATCGTCCGGCTTGAAATCGGGGATGTTCGGCAGGATCACCGGCAGGTCCGCATCCGGGACGGGCACGGCCCCACACGCATCGCAGTGGATGATCGGGATCGGCGGACCCCAGTACCGCTGGCGGGAAATGCACCAGTCGTGCAGCCGATAGTTGGTGACGGCCTTCGCCGCATGCTGTTCCTCGAGCCACGCGGTGATCGCCTTCTTGCCTTCATCTATCGAATAGCCGTTGAACTTCTCGCTGTTCACCAGCGTCGCGCCTTCGGTCTCGGTGTAAGCCTCGGTGAGTGGCGTCTTCGCCTTCTGCCCGGGCCCGGCCACGACGCGTTCGACCGGCAGCCCGAAGGCCTGCGCAAACTCGAAGTCCCGCTCGTCATGCCCGGGCACCGCCATGATCGCGCCGGTGCCGTAGTCCATCAGTACGTAGTCCGCGGTCCAGACCGGGATCATTTCGCCCGTGGCCGGATTCACCGCGTACGCGCCGGTGAACACGCCCGTCTTCTCTCGCACCGACTTCCGCGTGATGAGGTCCTGCTTCGATGCCTGCACCCGGTACGCCACGACCGCACTGCGCTGTTCCTCGCTCACGATGTCGTCGAGCAGCGGATGTTCCGGCGCGAGCACGAGGTACGTCGCGCCGAAGATCGTGTCGGGCCGGGTCGTGAACACCGGGAGTTCGCGCGTCCCCGGCGTGATCTGGGTGCTGACGTGTACGGCCGCGCTCCCGGCGTCCTCGAGCGGGTTGAGGATCCGGAACCGGATCTCGGCCCCCTCAGAGCGGCCGATCCAGGTCCGCTGCGCCGTCTTGGTGGTGTTGGACCAGTCGAGCGAGTCGAGGTTGCCGAGCAGCCGCGCGGCGTAATCGGTGATGTGGAAGAACCACTGCTCGAGCGCGCGCTGCTCGACCTGCGTGCCGCACCGCTCGCAGGCGCCGCCTTCCACCTGCTCGTTGGCGAGCACGGTCATGCAGCTCGGGCACCAGTTCACCGCGGCCTTCTTGCGGTACGCGAGCCCGCGCTTGAACAACTGCAGGAAGACCCACTGCGTCCAGCGGTAATACGACGGGTGCGTCGTATCCACGGTGCGCGTCCAGTCCACCATGAATCCCGCCGCCGTGAGTTGCCGCGTGAAGTTCGCGACGTTCCGCGGGATCAGCTCCATCGGGTGGGTACCGACCTTGAGCGCGTAGTTTTCCGAGTGAATGCCGAACGCGTCGAACCCGATCGGCTCGAAGACCTGACGCCCTTGTAGCCGCTGGAAGCGGGCGAAGATATCATTGCCAGTGAAGGCGAAGAGGTTCCCGACGTGCAGCCCTTCGGCCGACGGATACGGGAACATCATGAGGGCGTAGAACGGCCGGTCGCTGCCCTCGATGCTTGCGACGTTCGTGCCGCGGGCGGCCCATCGCTCGCGCCACTTCGATTCGACAGTGGCGGGGATATATGCTGGCGGTTCGGGCGGGCCGGAGGCTGGTGTGGTCTGGGCAGTCATGACGGGCGGGGTGGGACGTCGGCGTGGGCCGCACGATCCCGGTGCGACTAACAGGTCCAGTTCAGGGTCGTTGATGAGCCAGCCGGTGCAGCCAAATCTAGCCCAAGCGGACATACGCCGGAGCGCAGCCCTCGATGCCGCACTCGAGCCGCGGGCGCACCGCATTGACCGGATCACCACGGGGTTGAGCATCGCCGCGCTCGCGGCGACGGCCCTCCTCCTGTGGATGGGCCGCGGCGCGCTCGGAGATATCGCGGCGGGTGGGCATTCCCTCTGGCTGGCTGCGCTCCTGGCCGCCGTCGCTGTCGCATCGGCCGGTGTCGTCGTGCGGCTCGTCGTATCGCCCCAAGTGGGCCGGCAGCTGAGCGACCTGGCGGACGTCGCCGAAGGGGTGGCGGCCGGCGACCTCTCGCGGCGGCCCTCCGCGGCGACCGAGGGCGGAGAGGTTGGGCGCCTCGCCCGCGCCCTCGTTGCCGTGACGCGCGAGCTGCGCGCCGTCGCCACCCAGCTGCATCGGGCGGCGACGGAGACCTCGGACATCGCCGGCGCGATCGCCAGGACAAACGCCGCCGCGTCCGCCGCCGGGAGTGCCGCCGTCGGCGTCGCGCATGCGCTGACCGCCCAGGCGAGCACGATGGCGGCGCACATCGAAGAATTCGGCGGCGACGCCACACAACTGGACGACATCGCGCGGGACGCCGCGGAGCGCGCCCGGGCCGATGTGGCGCGGAACACGCACCTCCGCGCGCTGGCCCACGCCAGCCGCGCGCGCCTGGAGGACGGCGCGCATCACCTCGATGCGCTCCGGCGCGACGTAGCGGCCTCGGTCGCGGCCACCGAAACGCTGGCCGCCGCCACGGGCGAGATGCGCGATTTCGTTCGCCTCGTCCAGCAGATCGCGCGGCAGTCGAAGTTGCTCGCCCTCAACGCCGCCATGGAGGCGGCTCGCGCGGGCGAGCACGGCGAAGGCTTCGCGGTTGTCGCCAATGAGGTGCGGCGACTTGCCGCCATGGCGGCCGACGCCGCCGAGCGGACCGCCGCGCTCGTGGCGAACGTCCAGGGCGAGATTGACGATGCCCGGTCGTCCACCTCGCAGGCGGAGGCCGCGCTCAAGCTCGTTCGCGACGCCACGTCCGACGGCCGCTCGTCGCTTGCGGACGTGGCGACGGCCGTCGTGGATGGCGAACGCCACGCCGGGGCCGCGGCGGAGTCGGCAACCGGCGCGAGCGAGCTGGCGGCCGACCTCCGGGCGCGCGTCGGAAACCTCGAGTCGGCCACGGCCGAGTTCGCCGCGGCCATGAAGGAACTCGGGGCCGCGACCGTCCGACAGGACAGCTCGAACCGCGAGATCGCCGCGGCTGCCTCGCACCTGGGCGAGGCCTCGGCGAAGGTCCGGTCGGCCTCGAGTCGATTCGACGCCTAGCCGGCGGGAGGCGGCGCCCGAGTTCACGTTTTCGGGTATGAGGGTGTCTAACTCGTAGCCATGCCACAGGACCGGGTCCGGACCGACGAGATTCGCACCGCGTTTGCCGGTGCGTACGACATCGAGCGCGAGCTGCTCGGTGGCGGGATGAGTCGCGTGTTCCTGGCCACGGAGCGGGCGCTCGGCCGCAAGGTCGTGATCAAGGTGCTGCCGCCTGAACTCGCGGCCGGCGTCAATCGCGAACGGTTCCGCCGCCAGGTCCAGCTGGCCGCCCAGCTCCAGCACCCGCACATCGTCCCGCTGTATGCGGCGGGCGAGCACGGCGACCTGCTGTACTATACGATGCCCTTCATCGAGGGCGAGTCGTTGCGGCACGCGCTCGAGGCCAAGGCGTCGTTCGCCCCGCGCGAGGTGCTGCGCATCATGCGCGGTGTCGTGGACGCGCTCGGCTACGCGCACGAGCGTGGCGTGATCCACCGCGACATCAAGCCCGGCAACATCCTGCGCAGCGGGTCGCACGCCGTCGTGACCGATTTTGGCGTGGCCAAGGCGATCTCGGCGTCGCTCCCCGCGGCGGGAATGACGACCACCGGCATGGCGATCGGCACGCCCGCCTACATGGCGCCAGAGCAGCTCGCCGGCGACCCGAAGGCGGATCACCGCGTGGACATCTACGCGGTCGGCTTGACGGCCTACGAACTCCTGACGGGCGCAATGCCCTTCGCCGCTTCGTCGCCGGCCCAGACGTTGGCCGCGCAGCTTACGCTGGAGCCGCCACCGCTCGCGAAGGTCCGGCGCGATGTGCCGGCGGCACTCTCGGCACTGGTCACGAGGTGCATGGCCAAGCGGCCGGAAGATCGCCCGCAAACCGCGCGCGAGCTGCTCGCATTGATTGATGCGGCCGACGCGGCTCCGACCGAAGTTCCCACGCGCGCTGGCAATCGTCAGGCGTGGATCGCGCTCGCGACCGCCGGCGTCGTGCTCGCGGCGGTGGCCGTATGGCAGCGCGGCGGGCTGACGCAGCCACCGATCGTCGTTCGTGACACGGTGACGGTCTCGCCCGGCGGTCCGCTCCTGACGCGTGCCGAATCGCTCGCGATCGCGCGGGCAGTCGAGGCGCGACTCGCGGAACGGCGACCGGCGGTCTCACAGACCGACACGATCGGCGGACGCAACCCGGCCGCCGCGGCGAACGCGCGAGCGGCGCTGGTCACTGACACGGCGCTCCTGCGCCGCATGGCGGACTCGATCCGCTAGGAGATCCAGCGGGCGGTGTTCGACACGCTTGCGCGCATCCAGGAAGGGCGCGCGGGCCAGGCATTTGCCCGCGGTGGCGAGCCGTTCGGCCGCCGGGGCGCGCCACCGACCGATGGCCGACGGGGTCCCGTGCCCCAAGTACCCCTTGGGCCGGAACTCGATTCGATCCTGCGTTCCGCCGCGAACCTTCGCGAGGAATCCGCGCGCCGCACGAACTCGCTGGATGCCACGGCGTTCGACAAGCGTGCCGCGACGCTCGGGGCGCCGCGACGCATCTTCGTGACGCAGCCGCGCCTGTCCACCTCGCTCCAGGCTTCCGCCACGACGGCGGCCGCACTGGTGGACTCCGCACGGAACGCGTTCGGGGCCACGAAGCGGTTCATCCCCGTCGCCGCCGACACGGTGGAGTTCGCGCTCGCCAAGACCCGCACGATCGACGACCTCGCGAAGATCCTCAACGCCGACGTGTTCGCGTCGTTCACGGCGTTCCGGGTCGGGCGCGACAGCGTGCAATGGCAGCTCACCCTGCGCGACCTCTCGGCGCACACGGCGTACCGTTCGCGACTGGTGAACTTCTACGCCGCCCCGATCTCCGAGCCGACGCCGCGCCTCGGTGAGGCGCTCGGCGTCGCCGCCCGTTTGCTCAACGAGATGGACCGCGCGCCTCGGAGTCCAGGTGCGCCACCGACGCCGGGTCGCCCATGACGATCAACCGGGTGCCCGCGGCCACGATCGTCTCGGAGGACTGACCTCACGCGCGGCGAGGCCTCTCCGACGCCCGGAAGAGGAATGCGCCCGTCTCGAGACGCGGGCCGCGCTCGTCGCAGACCGCGTAGCGAGCCCCCTCGTACGCCGAGGCACCGGCGAAACGCCCGTCCTTCGTGAGCGCGTAAAACTCGAGGTCGAACCACGGCCGACCGCGGTCGTCCAGCAATCGGGGTTCCGACATCGCGATCACGCGCCGCATGGTGCGGAGCAGCGCTTCCTCCGGCTGCACGCCCTGGCGCATGAACTCGACGGCGAGAAACGCGCCGCACACCATGATGTTCGATTCGCCGCGCCCGGTGCTCCCGGCGGAACCCACCGTGTTGTCGGTGTACTGCCCTGCCCCGATCACCGGCGAGTCACCCACACGGCCCGCGACCTTCCAGGCGCGCCCGCTCGTGGTCGTGACCGAGCTCAAGTCCCCGTTGGCGTTCACGGCATTCATGTTGATCGTCCCGTGCGTCCAGGGAATGCCGAGTGCTTCGAGTTCGGCTTGTTCCTCGAAGTCGCGGCGCGGCGGCATCGGGCGGGGCGCATCCTTCACCCAGGACCTCACGCGCCGCGGGTCCGACTTCCACTTCTCCCAGGCGGCCCTCGAGTTCGGCGTCAGCAGGTCGCGCTCCTCGAAGCCCATCGCGCGCGCGAACCGCTGCGCGTCGGCGCCCACGAGGAAAATGTGGTCGGTGTATTCCATCACGGCCTTCGCGACGTTCGACGGCGTGGCGAACCCCTCGAGGCAACCGACAGCGCCGGCGCGCTTGGACGGACCATGCATGCAGCTCGCGTCGAGTTGCACGACCCCTTCCTCGTTCGGCAATCCGCCGTACCCGACCGAACTGTCCTCGGGGTCGAGTTCCTGCGTGTTCACGCCGGCAATGATCGCATCGAGCGTGTCCTCGCCCCGCACGATCTTGTCGTACGCGATCTTCACGCCCGACGGCCGATCCGTGTGGAAGCCGTTTCCGGACCCGACCACGCACGGCCGCGCGCGAAAACCGGACGGCAGCGGTTCCGTGCGACGCCGCTCAGCCTCCCATTCGTCAAAGCTGATGGCCCGCGGCGTGAAGCCAAGTGCCGCAAGCGTGGCGCTGCGTTCGATGAACTCCCGTCGGCTCGTCGTCATTTCCAGCTCCGTGATGGTCACTCGAATCTACGGCGCGATCCGCGCGTAGCCGACCGGTTCGGCCACGGCGCTCCACCGGTCGAGCTCGCGCTCCACCGAAGCGGCCGTGGCGGGATGGTCGAGATCCCCGGGGTGCAACGCGACGCGCATCCACGGCGCCTCCCGTTGGAGCGTCCAGCGCAGCGACGCCTGGGCCAGCGAGCCGTAGGCCCGCAGGGCGCCGCGACCGCTCCAGCGCAGCACCGGGGAGGCGACGGTGCGCCGCGCGCCAAAGGCGTAGATCGTCCGGTCGTCCTCGCTGAACGCGAGCCCGGCGTCGCGTGCGGCTTGGTGCGCGTCGGGCCTGGCAAGCCACGCGGGCGGCACGAAGCCGATCGGGTTGAGCCCCAGCGCGCGGAGCCGTTGCAGGCCACGGTCAATGCGCTCGCGTGCCGCCGCATACGAGAGCGTGAGGAACTCGCCCTCGCGATTCGTGCGCCCGAACGCACGAACGTGGTCGGCGAACCCGCGCGGCGAACCGGCCTCATCGTGGCGCTCGCCGTGCAGGAACACCTCGGCGCCTTCGGCGGCGCGCGAGCGCACCCACCCGACACAGTCGGCGTGTTGCTCCAGCGGCGATCCGCCGTGCCAGTCGGGTACGACCAGCAGGCCCGGTGTCACCCGACGCGCGGCGCATATCCGCCAGAGGCGCTCGACCGCCCCCATCAACGGAGGCGCGACATCGTGGATCGTGACGAGGAGTCGCGTCACCGCCGGCCTCCACGCTCGCGCACGATCGAACCGTACAGCGCGAACAACCGGTCGAACGTGTGCTCCCACGAGTGATGCTGTTCCGCATACGCGCGACCCCGCATGCCCGCCCCGGCGGCGTCGCCGTCGAGCAAGCCACACGCGGCGGCGGCAAGTGCCCCTTTATCCCGCGCGCGAAACAGCACGCCGCCGCCACTGTCCGCGACGACTTCGGCGATCCCGCCGCGGTCCGCGGCGATCACGGGCACGCCGCATGCCATCGCTTCGAGCCCGGCAAGGCCGAAGGACTCGTTCGAACCGGGAACCACGACGGCATCGAGCGATGCGACCACATCGGCGACTTCCGCGCGCGTTCGCTGGAATGGGATCACGTCCAACCACGCAGGGCGACTCGCTGCGCCGGACACCCGGCACGCCTCGCGCTCGAGGTGCACGCGCGCAGGCCCGTCGCCGATCAACACGAGCGTCGCGCCAGTCCGCGCGTACACGGTTGGCCACGCCCGCACTGCGAGGTCGATCTCCTTTTCCGGGCCGAACCGACCGACGAACCCCACCGCCGGCCCGGATCGCAGTCCCAGCCGCTCGCGCACCGCGGAACGCGCAGCCCGCCGCGACGGGTTGAACAGCTCAAGGTCCACGCCGAGCGGGATCGTCGTGACGCGGTCCATCCCATGCGCGCGCAGGTCATCGGCGACGTAGCGCGAGCAGCACACATTCCACGCCGCACCCGCATCAACCGCGCGCGCATAACGCCACGCGGCGTCGAACACGCGGCGACGCCACCACGGTGCGGTCTCCGGCCACGGTGCCGCCAGCCGTGGAAAATCACTGTGCCAGAAGGCAAGTATCGGTGCTTCGTGCCGGCGAGTGGCATGGCGAATGATCCACGGCACCGTGTACGGGCTCCCGGTCTCGATGATGTCGGGTCGCTCGGCCTCAACCACCCGTCGCACTCGCTCCGGGGCAAGCAGTAACCGGTACTGCGGCTGGCCGGGTACGCGCGGTCCGCCTGTGCGGTAGACCCGGACCCCGGCGCTTTCGGTCCGCGCGTCGCACCGTCCCGGGACCACCACGGTCTGCGCAAGCTCGGCGCGCCGTTCCACATAGGACGCCTTCGCGCGCAGGTAGGTGCGCACGCCGCCGGTGGTGTCACCGAAGAACTCCGTGACGTCGAGTACGTGCAGGTGCGCGGTTGGCCGCAGTGGCGGCGGCAGGGGCACGCGCGCGAGGTCGGTCAGCTGCGACCGCTGGTCCCTTTCGGGCAGGAAGAGCCGGTCAGCCAACGAGGATGCGGGAGTCACGGCGATTCGAAGCTGGGCAGCGGCCGCTGACGGGACAATCCCCGCGGGGTAGCTTTTTCCCATGGCTGCACCACCAACTGCCGAGCTCCTCAAGGGCATCGAGTTCTTCGCCGGCCTGCCGGACACCCTCGTGTGGCACCTGGCGAAGGCGGCGACCGAGCGTTCCTACGCGACAGATGACCTGCTGTTCCGGCAGGGCGAGCCGCGCGAGGCCTTTGCGGTGATCATCGAAGGGAATGTCGCCATCGAGCGGGCCGATTCCACACACGGCGGAGTGGATATCCGCCTGGCCACCTTCGGCCCCGGACACGTGTTGTCGGAGGGCGCACTGCTCGAAGCGCGTCCCCACGGGTCGTCCGGCCGCGCGCTCCGCGCCACTCGCACGATCTCCTTCGCGAAAGCGGACCTGGAGCCCGTGCTCAAGAACCAACCGGCGCTTCATGCCGCCTTGGTGTCCCGGGCGGCACGCGCAATCGCCGAGCGGCTGCGCAGCGCGGACTCCATGCTCGTCGGCGGCCGGAGTGGGGCGGGATTCAGCGGCCCGACACGGCGCGAGCATGACTTTCTCGGCGACCGCGACGTGCCGGACGCCGCGCTCTACGGCGTCCAGACGCTCCGGGCGATCGAGAACTTCCCGATCACCGGCGTCCCGCTGGCCGACTTCCCCGAGCTGATCATCGCGCTTGCGCAAGTGAAGGAGGCGGCGGCGCGCACAAACGCCTCGCTGAAGCTCCTCGACCCGACGATCGCCGATGCCATTGTCCGGGCATCACGCGAGATCCAGCGCGGCAAGCACCATGAGCACTTCCGGGTGGACATGATCCAGGGCGGCGCCGGCACGTCGTCCAACATGAACGCGAACGAGGTGATCGCGAATCGCGCGCTCGAGCTTCTCGGGCACGCCCGCGGCGACTACGCCCACGTGCACCCCAATGAGCACGTGAACATGTCGCAGAGCACGAACGACGTGTACCCCACCGCGGTGAAGCTCGCACTCCACCGGACGATCATAGGCCTCCAGGAGGCGATGCGCGCGCTGGTCGCCGCGCTGCTCGCCAAGGGCGAGGCGTTCCAGCCGCACCTCAAGATGGGACGCACCCAGCTGCAGGATGCCGTCCCGATGACGCTCGGGCAGGAGTTCGCCGCCTTTGGGAACACGATGCAGGAGGACGTGGACCGTCTTACCGAGGCGCAGGCGCTCATTCGCGAGATCAACATGGGCGCCACGGCGATCGGCACGGGCATAACGGCCGCCCCGGGCTACGCCGAGCGGGTGCGCGCAGCCCTTTCCGAGGTTACGGGGCTCACGCTGATCACGGCGCCGGACCTGGTCGAGGCGACCTCGGACACCGGCGCGTTCGTGCAACTCTCGGGCGTGCTCAAGCGCTGTGCCGTCAAGCTGTCGAAGATCTGCAACGACCTCCGCCTGCTCTCGAGCGGTCCGCGCACGGGCCTGGGCGAAATCAACCTGCCCGCGATGCAGCCGGGGTCCAGCATCATGCCGGGCAAGGTCAACCCGGTGATTCCCGAGGTCGTGAATCAGGTCTGTTTCGACGTGATCGGTGGCGACGTCACCGTGACCATGGCCGCCGAGGCCGGGCAGCTGCAGCTGAACGTCTTCGAGCCGATCATCGCCTTCCGGCTGCTTCGCAACATCTCGTCGCTGCGGAACGCCTGCACCGTGCTCCGCGAGCGCTGCATAGAGGGGATCACCGCGAATCCGGAGGTGATGCGGCGGTCGGTGGAGCGCTCGATCGGCATCGTCACGGCCCTGGTCCCGATCCTCGGCTACGAGAAATGCGCGGATGTCGCGATGGCCGCGTTGACCTCAGGGCGCGGAGTGTACGAGCTGGTCCTCGAGCGCGGCTGGATGAAGCGGGCCGACCTGGACCGTGCGCTCAATCCGTCAACAATGACAGGCGAGGAACACTGACATGGGTGGGATCAAGCTTGACGGTGCCGGCACGCAGAAGATGAAGACCCTTGAAGAGGGCCTCTTGACGCTCCAGCGCATCCACGGGTTGGTCGAGCGCGCCGCGGTGGACATGAAGAACCAGCGGCCGATCGGTACCATGCCGCAGCAGGTGAAGCGGATCGCAGTCCCCCTGCAAGGACAGCTGAAAGGGCAGTTCGGCATGATCGCGGACCAGGTCGCGGCGTTCATCCTCTCCTCGACCCGGGGCGGCGGCGGCGACCAGGCCAAGATCCGGGGCATGCGCGAGGGGATTGCACAGCTGCGCACGGCCATGGAACTCTCGGTGAACAAGGTGAAGGCCGAGCACGCGGTGCCGATCGAAATCAGCGGAGACTGAGCGCCGGGGCCCAAAATCGGGCCGAATTCGCCGTTCCTCTTCCATAGAGCGCCCCCCGGCCGATACCTTTGTCGGGTCGTTTTCCGCGCCGCCGAGCCATCGGCGGCTTTCCCCCCGATAGGACCCCTTGATGACCCGTACGCCCCACAGCCGGCCTGCGCGCTATTTGCTGGCGGCAGGCCTCGTGCTGGCGCTCGCCGCCTGCGTCTCAACGGATCAGTATCCCAACACGACCTTCACCGCCAACTCAGAGCACAACGTCATCGTCAACGGGCTCTGGGATCGCATCCTGTTCATCGGGATGATCGTGTTCGTGGCCGTCGAGGCCCTGCTGATCTACACCATGGTCCGCTATCGGACGAAGCCGGGTGCGCCGGCTCCGAAGGCGGTCCATGGCAGCCACACGCTCGAGATGGTCTGGACCGCGATTCCGGTGCTGATCCTGCTGCCGATCGCGATCCCCACCGTCAAGGCAATCTTCAAGACGCAGGCGCCGGCGCCGGCCGATGCGCTCCAGGTCGAGGTGTTTGGTCACCAATGGTGGTGGGAGTTCCGTTACCCGCAGTACGGGGTGACCACCGCGAACGAGCTGTACCTGCCGGCAGGCAAGACGGTGAACTTCTCGCTGCGCACCGTGGACGTGCTCCACTCGTTCTGGACGCCCGGACTCGCGGGCAAGCGCGACCTGATCACGAATAAGACGAACCACCTCTGGTACACGCCGGACGCCAAGCTGACCGACGGCGTGTTCAACGGGTTCTGCACCGAATACTGCGGTGCGTCGCATGCGAACATGCGCTTCCGGGTGTACACGACGTCGCAAGAGAACTTCGAGAGCTGGGCCGCTCACCAGAAGGGTCCGGCCGCGATGTCGCCGCCGGTACTCGCGGCACAGGCCGCGGCGGACAGCGCCGCCCGCCGCGCGCCGGCGAGGGCCGCCGTGCTCCCGCTGCCCGTTCCGGCAGCGGCACCGACCGCCGGCTACGTGTACCCGGCTGACAAGATGCCGTCGCACACGATTCCGCAGACCCCGATTCCGGCTGGCATCACGTTTGACGAGGCCACGCTGGGCAGCGGCGACGCCGCAGCGGGCCACGCACTGGTGACGAACCCGCAAAACCTCGGCAAGGCGCCGTGCATGACCTGCCACGTGATCCGCGGCGAACTCGCCATGATCACGGACGACCAGGCGAAGGGACCAAACCTCACGCACATGGCGTCACGCCACACGTTTGGCGGCGGCTTGTTCCCGACGAACGCGATGAACCTGGCGAAATGGATCAAGAACGCGCCCGTCATGAAGCCCGGCGCGACGATGAACACCTTCGGCCAGGGCCAGTACAGCCCGGCAATGAAGGCGAATGTCACGGCCGGACTCAGCGACAAGGAAATCGCTGATATCGTGGCCTACCTGATGACTCTCAAGTAACCGGCGGAGACTCCTACTCATATGGCTACCACAGCAGCTCCCGCCCCGGTCGGGTCACAGGCCGCCGGCGCGTACGCCGGAGCCGGCGCGCAATCCGGCCTCTGGAGTTGGTTGGCGACGACGGACCACAAGCGCATCGGCACGCTCTACCTTTGGACCGCGCTCGGGTTCCTGTTCGTCGGCGGCATCGAGGCGTTCATCATGCGCCTCCAGCTCATGGGCCCGAACGGCAAGCTCGTCTCGGCGGAGATGTACAACCAGCTGTTCACCATGCACGGCACGACGATGGTCTTCCTCGTCATCATGCCGCTCTCCGCCGCGTTCTTCAACCACCTGATCCCGTTGCAGATCGGCGCGCGCGACGTCGCCTTCCCGCGACTCAACGCGTTCAGCTACTGGGTGTACCTCTTCGGCGGCCTGTTCATGACGCTGCCGATCTTCTTCAAGGTCGCCCCGGATGGCGGGTGGTTCGGCTACGCGCCGCTCACCACGCGGCAATTCTCCGCCGGGCTGAACATCGACTTCTGGCTGCTCGGCCTCCAGATCCTCGGCATCAGTTCGCTGGCCGCGGCGTTCAACTTCATCACGACGATCATCAACATGCGTACGCCGGGGATGACCCTGATGCGCATGCCGATCTTCACCTGGATGTCGTTTGTCGTGCAGTTCCTGCTCGTGCTCGCCTTCCCGGCGATCACGATCGCGCTGTTCTTCCTCCAGTTCGACCGCTTCTTCGGCACGCAGTTCTATGAGATCGCCGCCGGCGCCGATCCGCTGCTCTGGCAGCACCTCTTCTGGGTGTTCGGACACCCCGAGGTGTACATCCTGATCCTCCCGGCGTTCGGCCTTGCCTCGGAGATCCTGCCCACCTTCTCGAAGAAGCCGCTGTTCGGCTACAACGTGATGGTGTACTCGGGCATCATGATCGGCTTCCTCGGCTTCGGCGTGTGGGCCCACCACATGTTCGCGGTCGGGATGGGTGCCACGGCGGACGCGATCTTCTCGATGGCGACGATGCTGATCGGCATCCCGACCGGCGTGAAGATCTTCAACTGGATCGCGACGATGTGGGGCGGCCAGATCAAGTTCACCGTCGCGATGAAGTTCGCGATCGCGCTGGTCGGCTTGTTCACGATCGGCGGCATCTCCGGCGTGATGCACTCGTCACCGCCGACGGACCTCCAGCAGACGGATACGTACTTCATCGTGGCGCACTTCCACTATGTGCTCTTCGGTGGCTCGATCATGGGCATCATGGGCGGCATCTACTTCTACTATCCGAAGATGACCGGCCGGTTCATGAGCGAGACGCTCGGCAACCTGCATTTCTGGCTGTTCTTCATCGGCATGAACCTCACGTTCTTCCCGATGCACTACGCCGGCATGCTGGGCATGCCGCGCCGTATCTACACGTACGACGCCGGCCAAGGCTGGGACTTCTTCAACTGGCTCTCGACGATCGGCGTGTTCTTCCAAGGCGCAGGCCTCCTGATCTTCGCGTACAACTTCCTGAAGAGCCGGAAGGGCGGTGAGCAGGCGCCGAACGACCCGTGGGGTGCGGGAACGCTCGAGTGGTCCATCCCGTCGCCGCCGCCGGACTACAACTTCGCGAAGTACCCGATCGTGACGTCGCGTTACCCGATGTGGGACCTGAAGAATCCGGCCCTCACGGCGGACATCGGGCACTCGAATGCGGACCCGGCGCTCATCGCCGCCGCGCAGGCTGTGCCGATTCACGAGCAGACGGACACGCGGTCGGCGCAGGCGCTCGGTATCCCGATGCCGATCGCCACGATCAAGCCGCTGGTCACCGCGCTGTTCATGGTGGTGATGTTCGGCGGCCTGATCTTCATCCACCTGGACATGATGCCCCTGGCGCTCGCCGTGATAATCGGCGGCGGCGGCGCGATGATCGCGTCGCTGTACGCCTGGCTGACCAGCCCACTCGAATAAACCGGAGACGATACCCGTGGCTACTGCAGCTGTCGCACACGATTCGCACGGTGGTTCGCACGGGGGCGGAGACGCCCACGGACATGACGGCCATCACGTGCACTACACCACCACCGGACTCGACCACCGCAAGATCGCGGTGTGGACGTTCATCGGCTCCGAGTGCATGCTCTTCGCTTCGCTCATCTCCACGTATCTCGTGTACAAGGGGCGCTCGAAAGTCGGCCCGTGGCCGCACGAGTGGGGGTGCAAGGTTTCCAACGTCATCGGCGAAAGCGCCGCGGCGGTGCAGGCCAAGGGCTGCGCCGTCGCCGATGTGACCAAGCCGATCCTCGACATCCCGGTCACGTCGCAGTCCACCTTTGTCCTCCTGATGTCCTCGCTGGCAATGGTGCTTGCGTTGGCCGCCGTGGAGAACAAGGGCAAGCCGCTTCCGGCCGGCGCCGGTTGGTGGGACCGCTGCCTCGCGTCATCCAGGTTCTGGCTCATGGCGACCGCGATCATGGGTGCCACGTTCCTCGGCTACCAGAGCTACGAGTTCACGTCCTTCGTGCACGAAGGGCTCACGATCCAGACGAACCTCTTCGGGTCCTCCTTCTTCACGCTGACCGGCTTCCACGGCGGCCACGTGACGATTGGCGTCCTCTGGCTCCTCACGATGTTCGCGATTGACGTGCGACGCGACCTGAAGGGCAAGAACGACGTGCTGCTGGTGGACATCTGCGCGCTGTACTGGCACTTCGTGGACGTCGTCTGGATCGCGATCTTCACGCTTATCTACCTCATCCAGTAATCGGACTCCCCCAATGAGCGATCATTCAGTCGCCGCACACGCGGACCACGAAGCCGGTGGACACGCGCACCCGACCTGGAAGGAATACAAGTGGGTCGCGCTCTGGCTATTCCTGATCACCGTCGTCGAAGTGTGGGTGTATTACATCCCTGCGTTCGTGGCGACCAAGTTCTTCGTGCCGGCGCTGCTGATCATGTCGGCCGTGAAGTTCGTCATCGTCGTCATGTTCTACATGCACCTCAAATACGACAGCCCGTTGTTCAAGCGCATCTTCAGCGGATTGCTCGCGATCGCGATGGGGACGCTGCTGGCGCTGCTGTTCCTGTTTGGGAAGGTGAAGTTCTAGCTCGCTGACTCGCGGGCAGGAAAACACGAGAGGCCGCCGGAGAATCCCGGCGGCCTCTTTCGTTCCGCGTGCACTCCGGGATCCCTACGGAATCACCGGGTTCACGCAGTTGGTCTTCGACAGGTCCACTATTGCGCGCGACACGAGTTCCACCCTGCCCTTGTCGGTCGCGCCGCCGATGTCGCCCTTCACTCCCTCGCCGAGCGCCGCAAGCGCGGCGTTCCGCCCTCCGCAGCCGCCCCGCTCCGCGGCGAGCAGCCCGTTGCGGATCGCGCTGATACGGTTCGCCGAGAGGCCGCCGTTGCGCTCGAGCTGATCCAGGTACGCGCGCGCGAGCGGGAAGCTCGGCGGCCACACCGTGTGCGGCTGCTCCTGCGAGTTGAACTCGACGTACTTCACCGTCTTCGCCGCATCAATCTCGTTCTGCGTGAGGTACGGGCTCGGCGTGAGTTCGTGGATGTCGAGCCCGCGCGCCTCGTCCGACGATACGATCACGCCATTGAACCAGTACGTGGACCAGTAGCCGCCACCCGGGCCCCGATCGAAGAACGCGATCTCGAATGGGTTCGCGGGGTCGGTCCAGTCGAACACCGTCTGCCCGCCCATATAGAAGGCCTGAACCATGATGTCGCGGCCCGGCACGGGGATCAGCGAGCCGTTGTGGGCCGTGCAGATCTCCTCGTTGGTCTGGGCTGCCGGCATCTTGTAATAGCTCTTGAACTTGAGCTCGCCCTTCTCGACGGTGAAGATCGCGTTGCCGCCCCACTCGAGCTTGTCGGTCGCGCGGCAGCGCGGCGCACTGCCGCCACCCCATTCGTCCGAGAACAGCAGCTTCGAGCCGTCATTGCTGAACGTCGCCGAATGCCAGAAGGACATGTTGGAGTCCGCGACGGACTTGAGGCGCTTCGGGTTCTTCGGGTCGCGAACGTCAAATAGCAACCCGTAGCCGCCGCAAGCCCCGCCCGCGTATCCAATGCGCGGGTAGGCCGTGATGTCATGGCACCCGCTCTGGCCCACGCCCGGTGGTCCCGGGGGCGGCGCGCCGCGACCGGCACCACCCCGGCCACCGCCGCCTGCCCGCCCACCACGCCCACCGGTGTCGCTCGGCGGGGGCGCGTGAACCGTGCGGCCCGTGAGGTCGGCCAGCAAGTGCGGCGAGTTCACGACTGCGGACCGCTCGGGATTCTTGAGCGGCACCTTGATCACCTCGATGCGGAACCGGGCGCTCATCGGGTCGCCGGGCGCGCCGTCCTGGCAACCCGCAAGCTCTTTCGACGAACGAATCGCCGAATAGCCCGAGACGTACACGTAGATGTTGTCCTTGTCGTTCGGGTCCTGCACGAGCGTGTTCGTATGCGAGCCGCGGCAGGTCTGGACGTTCATGACCAGCCGAGGGTTGGCCTTATCCGCGATATCGAAGATGCGGACGCCGCGGAACCGGTCCAGACTCACCGAGTCGGTGATCGGCGTGGTGCCGCAGTCATTGCGCGCGCCCTGCGATTCGCCGGAGATAAACAGCAGGTTCCCGTACACCGTCGGGTCGCCCTGGCTGGTCGGGCAGAGGTACGCGCTCACGAGCTTCGGCGCGCGCGGGTTCGACATCTCCCAGATCGCGAAGCCGCGGTAGTTGCCCTGGATCGCGTAGTTGCCGCTGAACGCGAGGTCCGAGCCCGTCGCACCGCGGCCGGTGAATACCTGCGGCGCGGGCGAGTTGGAGAGCAGGCGCATGTGGAACGCTGCTTCGCCGGCCTCGCCGACCTTCTCGCCCGGCTTCAGCCCGACGCGCGGGTCAGGACTCGGCACTTTCGCGCTCTCGGGGTAGCGCTGCGGCGGGGCATCGCCGAGGAAGATGTCGCCGGAGATCGTACGACCGTCCGCAGGCTGCGGCGGTCCGGCGGGCGACGGCGTACGCGAGCACGCCACAGCGATAGCGAGGAGGGTGACGACAACTGCGGCACGCTGTTTCATGGAGGTCTGCGTGAGGGTGGACAAGCTGGTGTGCTACTGAAGCGGGGGGACGGTCTCGAGCATGCGGTACATCAGGGTGATCTCCGCCGACTGATCGGACACGACATCGTTGGCAAACCGGAATACGGTGTCGTCGTGCCCAGCGTTGCCGTGACTGAGCAGCGTGTACACCATCTCGATCGCGCCCTGGTGGTGGCGGATCATCCCGGTGAGGAAGAGCCGGTCAAACGCTGAGCCGCGCGCCGCATCGAGCGCGGCCATCTCCTCGTCGGTGAGCATGCCCGGCATCATCATCTCGTGCCTCATGCCGTTCATCGTCATGACGTGGCGCATGGCCATGGAATCCGGGACTTCCTGGCGCCGATCGGCGAGCCAGCGGCGCATCATGCGGATCTCATCGGTCTGTGCGACCAGGATGCGCGCGCTGAGCAGCTTCACGTCTGCCCGGGCGCCGTGAGTTTCCGCCCAACCGGCCATCCGGATGGCCTGCGCATGGTGCGGAACCATGCCCTGCATGAACTCGACGTCCGCCGGAGCAAACGCACGCGCGGCGCTGTCGGCCGTGACGAGGGCTACGCGCGTGGCCTCACTGATTGTCGTGGCCACGCCGGCGCCTGGAGCAAGTGTGACGCCGGTGCGAGGGGGCGCGCCACTGCTGCATGCCAGCGAAAGGATGCTCGCGGCGGCGATGAGACCATGGGTTCGGCGATGCATGGCCAGAAGCTACTGCTCGCCCCGGCCCGCGGCGACCGCAGGACAGCGCCGGACTACGCCGACGACGTCGCCGAGCGCGGAACGGGCCGCCCCCCCCCTACACCCAGCGCGTCACCTCGTTGGGTTTGTCATCGCCGAGTGGCGTCGGCTCGCGGTTGAGCACCAGCTCGATCAGTGTGGTCGTGAACGGGTAGAACAGCGTCGTGCCTTTCACGGTGGCGGGAACCTCGAGCTGCGCATCCCAGTGGCCGGCGCGCGTCTGTTCGCCCGTGAGTTCGGCAATCTCGGATTTCACGCCCGAGTAGCTCACATACGCCGTGCCGGTGGAGGCGATCACGCGGAGCAGGAGCCCGCCGTCTGTCGCATTGCCCAGCGCGCCCAAGTCCACGTGGAAGCAGCGCAGCGATTTGTCGCGGGAGTACACGTGCACGTCGGTGGCGAACTCGCGCACTTGCTTTCCACCGTCCGACGTGCGGAACAGCGTGGCGTTCCAATCCGGGATCGGGTCGCCACGCTCGTCCACGGCTCGGATCACGAACTGCTGGAACGGCTTCATCTTCGCGCGGGCGGCCTTGGTGGCTGCGGAGGCGCGGTCATTGAAGGCCTGATACTCGGCCGCCGTGCCCACGGCGAGCGCGTCGCGCACGAAACCGATCAGTTCGTCGGACGGATTGGAGACGATCGTGCCGTGGTGCAGCCCAGCGATGGGAATAAGGCGCGAATCCTCGCCCTGCATGGGGACCACCACCGTGCGCGCGCGCCGGCTCCCGTCGCGACGGGCGGTGAGGTCAATGACGAACTTGCGCGAGTTGAGCGCGCAGCCCGCCCAGCGCACCGTGCCGTCGGTGCCCGGCTCGTTGACCAAGGACTGCAGGCCGCCGTAGCCGCGGTCTCCGCAGAACGTGAAGACGCATGGCGTCTTGCGAGTGGGCCCGTAGAACACCTCGTCGCTGAACAGGTCGCGGTGCGCGAGGTCCCAGGTGAACGAGCCGCCGAGCTCGAGTCCGTAGAGGACTTCGTTCCCGGCTTCCATGAAATCCGGCGAGCCGATGCTCTTGCTGCCCTTGAAGATCGATCCAAGGAAGCTGCGGCCCTTGTGGGCGAGCGGCGATCCGAAGGTCGCAGGCGCGAGGGCAATGAGGTTGCGAAGCGGCGCCTTCGCCGCGCCGTACTGGGTGAGCCATGATCGCACGACCAACATGCCGGTCGAGTGCACCATGGCGTCGAACGGCGCGCCGTCCCGGAGCGCGGGCACGAGCTTCAGCGCGCGATCGAAACCCTCGGCGATGTCCTTGATCGTGATTTCGTTCGTGAGCGACCGGTAGCTGCAGATGTGGACCTGGTCGGCGGAGTAGCCGCAGCGGGCGACGAGGATGTCCTTCCATTTCCGGAAGCTCTCGCCCTTGTCGCTGTAGCCGTGGACGATGACGAGGGGGCGCTTGGGCATGGGGGAAGCATATGCGACGCTTCGAACGCCTGCCCGATTCGCTCCTGCTGGACGGCCTTGGACAGCTGTACCCGATAGATTCCCGAGCATGGCCAATCCGGATCGCGCGCCCGCGATGCAGACCGCAACCGCGACCCGCACGGCTCCGCTGCTCGATCCGGTGTTGCAGGCCGGCGGTGCCGCGCCCGCCGCCCCGACCCGCCTCATCTCCGTGGACGCGTTCCGCGGGCTCACGGTCGCAGGGATGCTCCTCGTCAACAACCCGGGCACCTGGAGCGCCATCTACCCACCGCTCGCGCACGCGCCGTGGCACGGGTGGACGCCCACGGACCTGATCTTCCCGTACTTCCTGTTCATCGTCGGCATCACGACGCACCTCTCGCTGTCCGCGCGTCGAGCGCGCGGCGACGATGACGCCGCGATCCGCGCGCAGATCATCAAGCGCGCGGCGCTGATCGTGATCTTCGGCCTCTTGCTCGCGTCGTTCCCGTGGACGCCGATCACGCGGTTCACCAACATCCGGATTCCCGGGGTCCTGCAACGCATCGGCGTCGCCTATGCCTTCGCCGCGCTCCTCACGCTCCGCACGACGCTGAAGCAGCAGGTGCTCATCGTCGTCACGCTGCTCTACGGCTATTGGTTCGCGATGACGCTGGTCCCCGTGCCGGGCGCGGACGGCGGGATCGGCGCAAACCTGCTTACCGCGCCGTCGCGAACGCTCGCGGCCTGGACCGACCGCCTCTTCCTCGAAGGCCACCTCTGGTCGCAGTCGAAGACCTGGGACCCCGAGGGCGTGCTATCGACGCTCCCCGCGATCGCGACCGCCATGCTCGGCGTCATGGCCGGACGCTGGCTCGGCACCGCACGCCCACTCGCGGAACGGCTCAGCGGACTCTTTGCGGCCGGCGCACTTGCGATGGTCGCGGGTCTCATGTGGCACTGGTCCTTCCCGATCAACAAGTCGCTCTGGACCAGTTCGTACGTGCTTTTCACCGCCGGTATGGCGTGCGTCACGCTCGGCACGATCACCTGGCTCACGGATTCCGTGGGCGCGACGCGCTGGGCGAGGCCCCTGGTGATCTATGGCACCAATCCGATGATCGCATTCGTGGGTTCCGGGATGATGGCGCGGTTGATCTATTCGCTCTGGAAGGTGGATGTGGACGGCAAGCAGGTCGCGATCCAGTCCGCGATCTACCAGACGTACTACGCGTCGTGGCTCTCGCCGCGGGATGCGTCGCTGGCCTTCGCGCTGAGCTTCGTGCTGCTCTGGTACGGCATCCTCTGGGCACTCTGGAAACGGGGCGTCGTGCTGAAGGTGTAGGACCGCGGCCGACCGGCAACCCGGAAGGCCTCGCGTGTGCCCAATAGCGGTCGGCGGTCGTCCTTCTATTAAGTATTGGGGCTGGCGCCAGCCCTGCTCCCACAACGAGGCACCCCGAGGCAGCCCTTGGTGCGATCCCGCCGGACCAGAACTGCGATGATTCGCTCGTGTGCGACCGCCGTGATCGCGGCCATGGTCGCCGCGCCAAGCGCCGTCCTCGCGCAGTTCCCGGTCAGGAACTTCGACGTCTTTGCCGCCCCGGCCGCAATGGCCCGCCGCGAGGCCGCCCGCGCCGAGCTCGGCGTGCAGATTCGCACCGCCATCGCCCGCACGAAGAACGCGGGCACCTGGGGCGTGATGGTGGTCTCGCTGACGGGGAAGGACACGCTGTTCGGGACGAACGCGGATCGCCTGCTCCTCCCGGCATCCACGATGAAGCTCTATACCGCGGCACTGGCGCTCGAGCACTTCGGTCCGAACGGACGATTCGAGACGCAGCTTTCGCGCACCGGCACGCTGCGCACCGACGGCACGCTGGACGGCGACCTCGTGCTTCGCGGCGCCGGCGACCCGACACTCGGCGGACCCGCCCCGCGCAACGACGGCCCGTCACCGATAGCGCGGCTCGCGCGTTCGGTCGCGGACGCCGGCATCACGCAGGTCAACGGTGCACTGGTCGGTGACGCCACGGGCTTCGCCGACGGCAAGGTTCCCGACGGCTGGCGCCGCCGCTACCTGCACGCCTCATACGCGGCGCGGGTCTCGGCGCTCTCGTTCAACGAGAACCAGATCATGGTGCTCGTCCATCCTGAGGCCGGCAAGGCGGCGGTCCACTTCCGCCCTGCGGTCAGCGGCATTGACGTGGTCAATACCGTGCGTGTGGTCGCCGGCAGCCGCGGCGCCCGTATCCAGGTACTCCAGGACTCGGCGATCGGCCGCATTCGGATTACGGGGTGGATCGGCGCGATGAGCCGCGAGCGGGACTACAAGCTCGTCGTTGAGAATCCAGAGCTCTTTGCGCTCGGCGCGCTCCGCTCAGCGCTGATCGCGGAAGGCATCAAGGTGAACGGTCCCATGCGCGTCGGCGCGTCGAACGAGGCGGCAACGCTGGTGACCACGCTGGCCTCGCCGCCAATGACCGAACTCGTCGCGGAGATGAATGGCGAGAGCAACAATCACTTCGCCGAGCTGCTGTTCCGGAATGTGGGGCGGATGTATGGGGATGGCGGGACCGCGGAGGCGTCGAACTCGTTGTTGCGCGATTTCCTGCAAGCCAAGGCCCAGGTGGAACGAGAGGCCGTGTTCGCGGCCGATGGCAGCGGGCTCTCGACGCTCGATCGCGTGACCCCGCGCTCGATGGTGCACCTGCTCGATTACGCGAAGCAGGCAAGCTGGGGCACGGTGCTCGAGAACTCGTTGCCCGTGGCCGGGAAGACCGAGACGCTCGCGCGACGGATGCGCAGGACGATTGCGGCGGGCAACCTCCGCGCGAAGACCGGGACGACGAACGACGTGACGTCGCTCGGCGGGTACGTGACCGCGGCGAACGGTGAAGAGCTCGCGTTCGCCTTGATCTACAATGGGCGGAGCCGATGGATCGCCCGCGACGCGATCGATAAGATCGGCGTCACTTTGGCCGGGTTCAGCCGCTAACCGCGATACTGCAACTGCCGTAGCAGGGAAACGGCGGAAACTGCTGATCACTGCGGATACGACGAAATACAGGGGGAACTAACCCTGGGCGGAAAGGGCCGGGGACGCTTCGACAGGCGCGGTCGTTGCCGTCGCAGTTCCCAAGAATTTGCAGTTGGAGTATCCGCCCTTCCCCTGCACTAGCAGGGAAACTGCGGAGACTACTGATCACTGCGGAAACGACGAAATACTGGGGGAACTAACCGCGAGCCGAAAGGAGCGGTGACGCTTCGACCGGCGCCTGTCGTTGCCGTTGCAGTTCCCAAGAATTTGTAGTTGCAGTATCCGCAGTTATCCGTCGTTTCCGCCCTTTCCCTGCTCAGCCAGTTGCGGGACTCGCGGAATAACGTATCGCGACCCCACGCTTCGCCAGTTCCCCCACATACGAGTCCCCCGGCACGGCTTCATCCGGCGTACTCACCCCCGCGCCGATCTCTCCCCCAACCTGCATAAGCCCGGTGATCGCCAGCGAGTATCCCGTCGTGCGCTCCATCGCGCTGATCCCACGCGCTTCATCGTAACGGTCCACGAGCTCCCACTCATGGCGGACCGGCTTCCCGCCTGAGACTCCCTTCACGACAACTCGAAGCGCGACCAGGTCCTTCCCCTGCGGTTTCGTGAGTCGGGGCTTCATCACGGCGATCGTCACATCGCGCGGCACCACGGACTGGCCCTTCACCTCCACCGGCTCCGAATCCAGGAATCCGAGTTCACGGATCGCGGACATCAGCTGTGCGTGCCCTGGGTAGCGCAACGTCTTGTACTCCATGGACGGGATCTTCCCTTCGTACCGGAAGGCCATCGTCGAAAGGCCGCCGGCCGTATGGAACGCCTCCAGCGTGCCGACCGGCGCGTCGAACGTGACCGGCTCGACCTCCGACAGCGCCGTGACTTGCGTCTGCTTGCCGTCGCGCACAACCCACGACTGCGTCGTGTAGTAGTCGAGCACACCTTCAAGTGAGTACACCACTTGGTACTTGAGCACGCCAGTGGGCTGCTGCGGAAGCCCGCCCACATAGATGCGAACGCTCTCAACGGAGTCGCAGCGGGCAATCCCCATCTGCGCCAGCACATTGACCATGCCGGGCGCCAGTCCGCAGTCGGGCACGACGCTCACACCCTTCGCGCGGGCCGCGGCATCGAGCGCCTTCTGGTCCATGACGATTTGCGTGTTGCCGCCAAGGTCCGAGAAATGCGCGCCCGCCTCGATCGCGAGCTGCGTCATCGGGAGGTTGAAGTAGTACGGCAGCGCACACATGACCGCCTGCACACCGTCCATGGCGGCGCGAACAGCCGCGTGGTCGCGCGCATCCAGCGGCAACAGCGTCAGCCGCGGGTCCGACTTGCAGCGGTCGAGGAAGGCAGGCGCCTTGGCAAGGTCATGGTCCGCGAGCGTCACGCGCGTCACACGCGTCAGCGAGGACTGCTGGAGGAGATCGTATGCGCAGGCGGCGCCCTGAAGGCCCGCGCCAAGTACTAGCAGGTGCATTGTGGTGCCCGAAAACTAACGGGGCGTCACGGCGATTTCGCCTTTAGAAAGGTCGAGTGTCCACTCGCGCCCGCGCAGCACCGCCCGCCCGGCCGCCTGATGCAGCATCACGGGGGCTGCGCCGGTACCGGGCACCAGGGTTATCCCCGGAAACATCAGCATGACGGGCCACGACTCGCCCGCGGCCACGCTCGGCGGATCAGCGCGCAGCGTCAGCTCGCCGGATCCGAACGTCGGGGTCAGCCGGCCGAGGAGGTTCAACCCGATCCGGGCCACGGCCCTCCCGGGGATGAGCGCGACCGGAACCGGGCCGAGGCGCAGCCCACCGAACTTGAGCCACTGCGCGACGGCGAACGTGGTATCACCGCTCGCTCCCGTCGGCTCGACCGCCGTCGCGATTTCCAGCGTCGAGGGGAGGAAGAGCCCCGGCAGCGAAGGGTCAATGTCCGCGTCCAGTTCCACGTCGCCGATGCCGATCCGGATGCGCCCGAGCCCCGCGAGCTCGTTCGGGCGAAGCGGGACCGTGACCAGCCGCGCACCGGAAACCGCTGCCAACCCCGACCGCTGGAACGCTTCCCGCTCCGCACCGCTCATGCGCGCCGCCGGGAGTGCGGCCGCCCGCCCGAACTCGCCGGCCCACCGGAAGATCTCCAGTTGGCGCGACTGGACGGTCGCCGTATCCGCGCCGAATCGAACGGCCTCATCGAGCAGCACGGTGCCAACGAGAAACCGCCCGCGCGCGGCCAGGAAGGCGCCAAGTGCACCGCGGGCCGATGGCTCGCGCGGCGCAGCGCTCACCGCAGCGAAGAGCGCCGCCTCGGCTTCGGCGAACCGGCCTGTCGCGATCGCGAACTCCGCCGGCGACGGCTCGGGGCGACCTCGCTGCTGCGCGGCGGCCGGCACGGACGCAACCAGTACCGCGACGCCGACCAGTACCGCCATGCCAGTCCGCGCGATCACTTCTCCGTGATTCGCGCGAGCAGCTGCACGTCGGGATCCACACGCATGCGCGTTGGCGCGGCGCGCAGGCCCGCGCTCAACGTAAAGACGCTCTCGCGTTGGGCCGGCACGACCAGGCGGGAACGATGCGGCGCACCGGTGGCGTCGGCAAACTCGACGGTCAGCGGAAACGTGAACAGCCCGAACCGGCCGGACTGCGTCACGGTCAGCGTGAAGCGGCCGGTCGCCGCGTCATGCCTCCACTGCGTCTCGATCTCCGGGAACCCCGGGCGCGTGAGCCACTGCGTGAAGAACGGTGCGAGCGATTTCGCCGCGGCGAGCTCCATCGCTGACCGCAGGTCATTCGTGAGCGCGGTCCCGTGGCGATGGCGATCCTGGTAGATCCGTGCGCCCTGCAGGAACGCGGCGTTGCCGATTTCCTCGCGCAGCATGTGCAGGACGAACCCGCCTTTCTGGTAGCTGTTCGTGTTGAGCAGTGCCGTCAGCGTCGTCTCGACCGTGTCGATCACGGGCCGGCTCGCCACCACGGGCGCATTCAGGATCTGGCTCCGGATGCCCGCCATCTGCGCGCGAAACGCCGAGTCACCCCGGGAATGCTGCGTGTACATCGCCGCGCCGTAGGTCGCCCAACCCTCCGAAAGCCACACGTGCGACCACTCGCGAGCGGTCACCATGTCGCCGAACCACTGGTGCACCGTCTCGTGCGCGAGCAGGCCGTAGCTCACGCCGCTGGTCCGGAACAGCCGGTCCGCATAGAAGATCGCGCCCGCGTTCTCCATGCCGCCGTAGCGTGTCGAACTCTGCAGGTGCGCAAGCTTCTCATAGCCGAACGGCCCAAACGTGCGCCCAAGGAACGTCACGACGGAATCCGCTTCGGCGAATGCGCCGGGCAGGATGCGCCGCTGCTCCGGCAGTGTGTACACCATCTGTGGCACGCAGCCGCGGTTGGGGCCGTAGCCACAGGCGGTGTTGCCGAGCGGGAACTCAACGAGCGGCGCTGCCGCGATCACCATCAGGTACGTCGGGATCGGATTCGACTCGCGCCACGTCGTCAAGCGCATCGGGACAGCCGCGCCCGCGTGGCCGTCAGGGTCCTCCCGCTCCGCCACAGGCGCTTCTTCCACCAGCCGGCCGTTGGCGACAACCTTGCGGTCCGCCGGCGCCAGCACGCGCCACGTCACGATCGCCTTGTCGGACGGATGGTCGACCGTCGGAAGCCAGTGCCGCGCGCGGTTCGGCCAGTTGTCGCCGAACGCCATCCACCGCTTGGCGCTGTCGGTCGAGACGATCAACCCGTCCTTCACCGCGCCTGTGTAGCTGACCGTCACGCCGATCGAATCGGGCCCGCCCGGGCCAAGCGGAATCCGGATCACGCCGTTCGCGTGCGAGAAGTCCGCGTCGCGCGTCCCCACGCGCACCGACTTGACGGTCAGGTCCAGCAGGTCGAGCCGAAGCGTGTCCGCGGCGCCGCCGCGCGCGAGGCGGCGGAGGCTGATCTGCGCCTGACCGTCAATCGTGCTCCCCGCCTCGGGGAGCGTGAGCTGGAAGTGGTACTCGAGGATGTCGATCGGCCGCGCCGACTGGCTGGTGGCGGGCGAGGTCCAGCCGAGGGCGAGGAGCAACAATCGCGAGACGTAAGTGGTCAGTCTTCGGTGTTCGGTGAAGGTGTCACCACGACCGACCACCGACCACCCATCACCCATCACTCGCCGTAGCACTTCCTACCGCCCGAGCATCCGCCCGAGCACGCCACCGCCGCCCCCGCCGCCCGCCATCGCGCCCTTGAGGTCCGCGGCGAACTCCAGCGTCGTCGTGTGACGATCATCCGCGTTCCGCGCCATTCCCTTGAGCAGGACCTTCTCGATCGCCTCGGGGAACTCCATGCCCGGCCGTCGCTGGCGCAGCGGGATGGGGTCGTTCCGCAAGCGCGCGATCATCATCTCCTGCTGCGTGCGACCCTCGAACGGCAGCTTCCCGGTGAGCATCTCGTACATCATCAGCGCCACCGAGTAGATGTCCGTGCGCGGATCGAGCGGCTTGCCGCGCAGCTGCTCGGGACTCATGAACTCGGGCGTGCCGAGGATGATGCCCGTCGCGGTGAGCTTCTCGAGCTCACCGCCCGCCTTGCGCTCCTTCGCCAGCCCGAAGTCCATCACCACGGCGTACTCCGTGCCATCCCCCCGCTTGCACACCATGATGTTCTCGGGCTTCAGGTCGCGGTGCACGATCTTGAGCTCGTGCGCGACGTTCAGCCCCTCGCAGATCTGCACGATGAACTCGACGGTGGCCGCGAGCGGAATCACGCCCATCCGGTGATTGCGATCGGCCAGGATCTCGCCCTCGACGAACGGCATCACCACGTACACGAGCCCATCCTCGGTTTCCCCGAGCCGGACGATGTTGCACACGTTGGGGTGCGCCAGCCGGATGCCCAGCGACGCCTCGCGGCGCAACCGGGCCATCGAGTTCTCGTCCCTCGAGAGCGCGGGCGAGAGGATCTTGATGGCGTAGCGCTGGTTCGAGCTCACGTCATGCGCGAGGTACACGTAGCTCATGCCGCCTTCGCCCACCTTCTTCACGATCGCGTAGCGGCCATCGAGCACCTGGCCGGCCATGTTCGCGTGGTTGATGACGGCCTTGCCCGGGCCCGGCGTCGGACCACCCATGCGCGGCGTGGTGGCCCGCGGTTCGCCACCGCCGACCGGCGACGGCGTGACCGGAGTCGCGGCGCCGTGCGGCAGGAGCCGACCGCCGTCCTTCGTGCAGAACTTCGCGTCATCAGCGTAGAGCGACCCGCAGGTCGGGCAACGCGTACTCATTGGCAAACCCGGTTGCGCCCTTCGGCCTTGGCGCGGTAGAGCGCCTCGTCGGCGCGGGCAAAGAGATCATCCACAGTGTGCACTTCGGACGTCGGATAGCTGGCCACCCCGATACTCGCCGTGACGCGCGCCCCGCCGTGCGCCTGCACGAACTGCATCGCCTCGATCCGCTCGCGCAGACGTTCGGCAAACTTCACGGCACCCACTTGGTTCGTTTCAGGCAGGACGACCACGAACTCCTCGCCGCCATAGCGCGCGACAAAGTCCACGCTACGGACGGAATCCGTCAGCAAGTGCGCGATCTCGCGCAGCAGGTCGTCGCCGACCAGGTGGCCCTTCGAGTCGTTCACCTTCTTGAAGTGATCGAGGTCCACCATCAGCATCGAGATGATCGCGTTGTAACGCCGCGCACGGTCCATTTCGGACACCAATCGCACCGTCAGCGCGCGCCGGTTCAGCGTCTGCGTCAGCGGGTCGGTGTGCGCGAGGACTTCCAGCCGCGTGTTCTCGGCGCGGGTGTTCTCGAGCAGCTGCGCGCGCACGATCGCCGCGACCGCCGCCTTGACCACCGTGTCCGCGAAATCCACGTCCTCGGGCGTCAGCGCCGGTTCGGTGGCCATGCGCCGGAGGAAGAACACGCCCGCCTGCTCGCCATCGTTGAGCGAGAACGGAAGCACGATGACCGAGCGGATGGGCACCTGCACGCCCTTCGTCTTCCACTCCGTCCGGATGTTCGCGTGCAGCGGACTGCTCTGCAGGTCTTCGACCAGCACGGGGTTCCCCGACTCGAGCGCCGCCGTGATTTCCGGATAGCGATCGAGGTGAATCTCGATATGCCGGAGCGCCGGGTCATCGAACGCCGTAGCCACGATTCCCGTCTTGTCCCCCGCCTTCGCCAGGATCACCGAGCAGCGCGACAGGTTCAGCGCACGCGCCACGCGGCGAGCCAGGAGGTGGTAGATCTCGTCGCTCGCGAGGTCGCCGGTGACCTCATGGAGGATGTCCACCACCTTCTTGCGGCTCTCCGCGTCCTCGCGCGCCCGCTTGAGCTCGTCTTCCGCGAATCGCAACGCATTCCGCGTCTGCATCAGCGCGCGGTGCATGCGCAGCTGCGCATGCACGCGGGCGAGCAGCTCGCGCGGACGGAACGGCTTCCGGATGAAATCCGCCGCGCCGAGCCCGAAGGTCTTCTCCGTCATCTCGTCCGGCGACAGCGATGAGACCATCAGTACTGGGATGTCGCGCCAGCGCGCGTCTTCCTTGAGTTCCTGCAACACCTGAACGCCGTCCGCGCCCGGCATGATCACATCGAGCAGCAGCAGGTCCGGGGTCGTCCTTCCAAGTTCCCGCAGCAGCGAATCACGGCCGTCGCCGGCCGCGACGTCGAACCCCGAGTCGCGGAGCACGCCGGACAACGACTCGAGGATACTCGGGTCGTCGTCGGCGATCAGGATGCGTGCGTTCGACGCGCCCATCAGCTGCGCGCTCCTGCTTCGAACAACTGCGTCAGTCCGTCGAACTCGATGTTGCCGCCGGAAAGCAGGCACACGATCGGCAGGTCCGCCTTGATCGCGCCCGTTTGCAGCGCGGCCACCGTGATCGCGCCACTTGGCTCGGCGACCAGCTTGTGACGGTCGAGCAGAAAGCGCACCGCTGGCGGCAGGTCGGCGTCCGGCACGGTCACGACCGCGTCCACGAACGCACGATGGTGCGCGAACGTGACGTTCCCCACGCGCACGGCAAGCAAGCCATCGGCGAGCCCGTGCGGGTTCGCGGGGATTGTCACGGGTTCACCCGCCTCGCGCGCGCGCGAGAGCTTGGGCGAGCCTGCGGGCTCTACGCCGATCACCCGTGCGCCCGGCGTGGCCAGCTTGACCGCCGCTGACACACCCGCGGAGAGTCCGCCGCCTCCAACCTGCACCGCGACCGCATAGCGGTTGATCCCGGCGGCCGCCATGTCCTCGGCGATTTCGAGGCCGGCAGTGCCCTGCCCCGCAATGATCGCTGCGTTGTCGTACGGCGGAACGAGAGTCGCACCCTCCGCCTCGACGATCTCCATCGCCTTCGCCATTCGCTCGGCGGTCGTCGTGCCTTCGAACAGTACGCGCGCGCCCAACCGCTCAGCGCCGGCGACTTTCGCGCGGGGCGCCGTGGTCGGCATGACGATGGTCGCCTTCACGCGGAAGATCTTCGCCGCGAGCGCGACCGCCTGGCCGTGATTGCCGGACGATGGCGCCACCAGCCCGCGAATGCGCTCGTCGTCCGTCAGCCCGGCGACAAAGTTGTACGCGCCTCGGAACTTGAACGCGCCGCCGCGCTGCAGCATCTCCGGCTTGAGGTACACCGGGAAGCCGGTGAGCTCCTCGAGCTCAAACGACCGAAGCAGCGGAGTGCGAAACGCGACACCGCGCAGGACGCCCGCCGCTTTCCGAATTGCGTCTAGCCCGACCAGCGGTTGCGCGCTGGCCTGCGGCTGTCCCTTGGAGGCGGTGGGTGCGGTGGTGGGAATCGCGGTCATCTGGGCCGGCGGACGTCCTGCAACCTCTGTCCCGCGAACCGGCAGGCGCCGGCGGACGGGGCACAACCTTTAAGTGGTTGAACTTACGTCAGTTACCGGGACGGGCGCCAGTCGAGCACCGGCCGGGCCCGGCGGGAGGGGCCCCGCGGTCCGCCTCCCCCGCCCCCAGGCCATGATCAGGGCCGGGAGCACGAACATCGCCCCAAGGATCCCGGCAATGGTCCCCCCGGCCGTCGCCAACGCGATCGCCCCGAAAAGGGTCGTCGCCGACGTCCCCCAGGCCAGTGGCAGCAGGGAGGCCAGGGTGGTCAACGTCACCAGGACGATCATGCCCGAACGGTCCAGCGCGGCCCGGAGCACTTCCGCACCCGTCAGCCCTCGGAGCCCGGCCATTCTTCCGGCCGCATACCCCCGGCGTCGGCGCCGCTCGAGCGCGGCATCCACCAGCAGCACGCTGTGGCTCACGGCCAGCCCGATCACGAGGATCACGCCCACCGCCGCCTCGCGCGTGAACGCCGCGCCGGTCGCCCAGAACGCACCCATCACGCCGCCCAGCGCGGGCGGCGGAATCCGCTACGCACTGCAGCCGGCCGACCGACTCTCGATTCGGATTGACTACGCCCGGGGCAAGAATGGCGGCGGGCTGTACGTGGCGCTGGGCGAGGCGTTCTGACGGCGATCGCCTTCCGACTGGGCGTCACCGTCACCCCATCGCCGCTGGCGGATCGCGCTGGCATGAGCGAATTTTCGCATCGGATGAGTTCACAACCTCCAGTCGTACGCCTTGGGCTCCTGACGCTGCTGGCCGCCTTGGGTTGCGGCGGTGGTGGCGGCGTGCCGAGTGAGCCATTGGTGGCGACCACGGCCCGAGCGGAGCCATCGACGGCCCCGCGCACCGCCACCGTGGCGTCGACCCTGGCAGGGCCATTCGAAGCCACCTTCCTTGCCAGTGGAAATCGGGCCGTTCCCGGCCTCGCGGTCACGTGCACTGCGGATAATGGGGGCTCCATCGGCACGCCCTCGACCACCACTGATGGCAGCGGTCGCGCCCGATGCACGGGCTGGACGCTCGGCACCGCGACCGGACCCAACACGCTTACGATCTCCAGCGCGGGTGTCAGCACGCAGTATGCCGTCACCGCGACGGCCGACGCCCCGGCGGCACTCCAGCTGTCCGCCGCGCCACCGCCGACGTTTCGCAGCGGTGTCGCGTTGACGTCCAATGTCACGGTGCAGCTGCGGGATCGCTTCGGAAACGCTTCGCCGATCGCGGGACGCCGCGTGACAGCGCAGGTCAGCGGTGGAACCGGCATTACGCGGTTGAGCATCCCGAACGCCGATCCGCCTGCGCTGGCAACAGACCAGTTCGGCGTTGCGACGTTTACCGGGCTTCGTATCGCGGGCCGCGCCGGAAGCCGAACGTTGAGCTTCGCCGCTGACTCAATTGCCCAACCAGTCACAGTGCCGTTGACGCTGCTCGGCGGACTGCCCGTGGCACTGACAATGGCCACGGACCTGCCCGGTGCGGCTACGCTGGGCACCGTGATCGCTCCGACCCCCGTCGTGGCGATGGCCGACAGCGTCGGCAACGCCGCTGCAGGAAGCGGAACCCTGGTGACGGCGACGATTGCCGGTGAACTAGACGCACTCGGCGGGAACACGGCGACCACCGATGCAGATGGGAGGGCATCGTTCAGCGGACTCACCTTCTACGGCGCGGCATCGTCGCGAACCGTGACATTCTCCGCTCAGGGCCTCCAGCCGGTGACGTCGCGCAGCGTCGCGACCACACTGCCGGATGCGTCCCTGCGCCCCGCACGCATTACTGCGTCTACCTCCGCCAGCGATTCGTTGCGCCGCGCGCTTGCGCTCGGCAACCAATCGGCCTCAGCGCAGATGACGACGCTCGCAACCAATGCCTCGGGCGGCACAATTGCCTCGACGGGAGTGCGTTGGGTCGTGCGCGATTCCACCCGCGCACGCGTTTCGACCTCCGGGGTGGTCACGGGCGTTCGCCCCGGGCGGACCTTTGTGGTTGCGCAATCACCGTTCGCGACTGCGGTGGCCGACTCCGTCCTGATCCATGTGCCGAGCGGAACGACGGGCCCGGTCCTCCGCACAGGGCTGGATACCTACCGGCTCGCGGTCGTGGACACGTTCTCCATCGTCGTGCAGTTGGAACTGCGCGACGGGCAATCGGTGATGGCGGGGGACTTCGAGGTCTCATGGCCAGGCGCGAGTTCCTTCCCGTATTCGCCGTTCACGGTCACCGGATTCAATGCCCTCCAGCCAAATATGATCTTGAATCGCGGCGATGTGCTTGGCGACCAGTTGCGCGTCACATGGGCAGGGAGCACACCGGCCTCCGGAGTCATTCCCCTCGTGATTCTCCGGTGCCGCGTGAACCAGCGTGGCGTCGGCAACCAAATAGTACTGACCGTCAACCAGCTGGTTTCCGCCACGCTGGCAGACCTGACGGCAGCAGTCAGTGTCATGAACCCAGTGGTGATCATCCCATGAGGCGCACCTTCGCGCTCGTGCTCGCGGCAGTGGCGGTCGGCTGCAGGCACGCCAGCGACCTTGCCGTCCCCGCGCCGGCACAACCGGCGACGATCGCCGTGACGCTCGGTGCCGTGCGGGGCGACACCCAGGCCGTCTCCTTGACACTCAACGGCGGATCCAACCGCGTGCTCGGCAGCATCACGGCCTCACTGCGCAACGATGCCGCCGAGTGGACCTTCGTTGCGTGTGCGGCTGCGCAAGGCCAACCACTCTTCATGTGTCATGACGCGGGCACGGCGGTCAACCTCGCGGCGGCGTGGCCTGGTGGCGCCATGGACGGACCACTGATCACGCTGACTTTCGTGCGTCGCGCTTCCACGGCGCAACCCCGCTGGACCCTGACGCTGCGCGACGCGCACGATGCGAGTGCCCGCGCCGTCCACGACTCTCTGGTCGTGCGCCCGGGGACCATCCCTTGACGCTGACGCTCGTGACCAGGGATGCGTGCCGGTTCGTGCGCTCGACGATTGCGCTCGGCGTCGGCATATCGGTCCTGGGAGGAATGGCGGCCTGTCGGCCCCAGGGGCTCTCCTTGGGCCGCCTTTCTCCCGCTGTCGGCACCGTGTCACGCGGTGAAGTTGTTGAGGTCGTCATTACCGGACGCGGCTTCGACTCGTTGAACACGGTGCACTTTGGCCCGATCGAGTTGCGCAACGTCCCGCGCCGCACGGCAACTGAAATCCGGTTCGTGGTTCCGATCGACGATTCGATGAGGCCACTGCGCGGCGAAGCACCGCCACAGCCTCTCACGACGGGCCCGTACGATGTGAGCATTACGACATCGCGCGGGCGCTCCAATGCGCTGCGGTTCATGCTGACGGGGGCGCCGTGAACACGAACGGCGGCGGGATCATCGGCCGCGCGACCGCGCCTCTTATCTCGCTCGTCTTCGCGCTTGTCGTCGCGAGTGCCCTCGCGCGCGCCACCCCTGCACAGGGACGACCGGTTGTGGCCGAGGAAAACGCCGAACGGCGGCGCGAGGCGCTCATCACGCTCTGGGATGCGCCGCCCGGGTCAAGCACGGCCTCCACCGGACTTTCCTTCGACAAGTGGCGCGCAGTCTCGTTGAGCCGGCCGACAGCAGCAATGCCCGTTGGCCTTCCCGGTCGCTGGACATCCATCGGCCCGCTCGGGTTCTATGGCGACAACGGATTCTTCGGTTCGCTGCCGCAACTGGACGCGGGACGCGTACCGACGGTCGCGTTTCATCCCACCGATCGCAACACCCTCTACGTCGGGACGTCGGCTGGCGGCGTCTGGAAGTCGAGCAACGAGGGCGCGTCGTGGACACCGTTGACGGACACACAGTGCTCGCTCGTGATCGGCGTTGTCGCGATCGATCCCGTCAATCCACAGATCGTGTATGCCGCAACGGGAGAACCGTCGGAGACAACCGAAGGCTGCGGTATCCTGCGATCCACCGACGACGGCGCATCCTGGATCAATGTTGCGGTCGCTCCGTTTGCGACCTCGGTGGGCGCAGGGAACCATCGTTTCTACTCGCTCATCGTTGACCGAGGTTCGGCGGGTTCGGCGACAAACACAACGCTGTTCGCCGCGACAAATGGCGGGGTGTATCGATCCACGAACTCGGGAGCGACGTGGTTACAACTCATGTCGGGTGCGTTCTCGGAAGTGGTGCAACATCCGGCGAACCCCGCAGTCCTGTACGCCGCCCGCCGAGGGTCAAGCGCAACGACCGGTGCGTTGTTTCGTTCAACGGACTATGGGAGCACCTGGATTCCCGTGCATGTGTTCGGCGCGAATGCAGTGGGCCGCATCGAGATGGCCGTGTCGCCCGCGCAACCCGGATCGGTCTGGATGGTCGCGTCTGCGGTAAACTCGACGTTTGGCGGGCTGTTTCGGTGGGATGACGGTTCGAATGCCCTGACGACGCTCTCGGCCGCTGGCGTCACGGCACCGCCGGCGGTCGCGAATCGCAACAACTTCGGCGCGCAAGGCAACTACGACCTGATGATTGCCGTCGACCCCACGCATCCGTCACGGATGTACCTCGGCGGCGTCCGGGCGTACAGGTCGACCGATGGCGGGGCGACGTTCACCGAGGTGGCACCGAATATCCATTGCGACTGGCACGTGGTTGTCGTCGACCCCGCCGATCCGCGTCGCGTCATCGCGGGAAGTGACGGGGGCGTCTTCCTCTCGCGTGACGCGGGCGACTCGTTCCTGGCGATCAACAGCGGCCTCGCCACAACGCTGCATTACCCCGGCCTGTCGCTCCACCCGACAGACCCCAGCGGCGTACTGACGGGAATGCAGGACAACGGGACGATCATCGCGCGAAACGGGCTTGGTCAGTGGGTCGGAATTTTCGGCGGAGACGGCGCGTTCACGGCAACGGACCACACGAACCCCGACGTCGTGTACGTATCGAGCCAGAACGGAAACCTGATTCGCGTCGACACCCGCACCGCGACGTACCGCGGTATCACTGCAGGAATCGATGCGAACGAGCGGCGAGCGTTTATTGCGCCGTTCGTTATCGACCCCTCGAGGAACACGAGGTTGTATTTCGGTGGCGCACGGCTCTATCGGACGTCAAGCAGCGGCACGCTCTGGACGGCAATTTCAGTCGACTTGACTCGCGGTTCCGGTGTCATCACGGCGATCGCGGTTGCGCCTTCTGACAGCTCGATCATCTACGTCGGCACCTCGGACGCGAACGTCCGCTATTCGACCGATTTCGGGGCAACCTGGCAGACCCCGCTCACTGCGCTTCCCTCACGCTCGGTCGGCGACATTTCCGTGGATCCCGAAAATCCACGGCGCGCGATGGTCACCTTTACGTCAAGTGGAACCGCGCATGTGATGCTGACGACCGACGGCGGGGCGAACTGGACCAACATCGGCGTCTTGCTCCCCGATGTCACGACCCAAGCCTCAGCGTTCGGACCGAATGGTCGCCTGTTCGTTGGCAACATGCTGGGCGTCTGGGAGTCGCCAAACGGTGGTGCAACGTGGGCGCGCGCAAGCGAGTTCCCGACGATTCGGGTCACGGACCTCGTGTACAATGCGCGGACCGGCCGGATCGTCGCCGCGACGTACGGACGGGGAATCTGGGCCTACGACTTCGGCACGTCCGCCGCAGTACTCCGCGGTGATGTCAACGCCGACGGCGCCGTGACCGCAGTGGACGCATTGCTCATCCAACAGGCGCTGGCTGGGGTGCAAGTGCAGCCAACGGTGCAGCTGTTTCCACGGGGCGACGCCAATTGCGACGGACGCATCGAAATCATCGATGCGGTCCTCGTGCTCCGCTTTGCGGTTGGCGCTTCCGTCGGCGGGTCGTGCGTCGGAACGAGTCGGTGACGCGCGCACGCCGGGCGCGCGCCACCAACACGCCTTCAACTACGCATTCAGTCCCGGATCTTGTCGTCCATCCCGTCGGCGCCGCCTGAGCGCGGCATCCCGAAGCAGTAGTACAAGCCCGCACCGCCGCTCGCGCGCAGGTTGTCCTGGCTGCAGCCGCGCGAGTTGTGCGCCGAACCCCACGACGTGGGGTTCTCGCCACCGCCCTGCCGATCATGGTGGCCCACTCGCACCGAACCCGACCCGGCACTGTTGGACCGCCAGTTGTTGCAGTTGTCGTAGTTCGCGCCCGTGAAGAGCATGCCGTCGAGCGTCGAACCGGTCATCACGTCGTGCGTGTTCGGCGTGTCGCCGCGGCCGTTCACCACGGCGCCCTGCTCGGTGAGCGAGTTCTCCTTCGACAGCTTGTTGTTGTCGCTGTGCAGGTCCGCCACGTTCTCGGCGACCTTCACGCCCTTCGCGTTGTACCACGGGCCGCTGCCGATCCGGTCCTTCGCATTCTGCACCGGCTTGCCGTTCTCCGCCCCGACGCTGAGGTATGCGTGCCATGTGAGCGCACCCGCGCCAGCCGCGGCGGCGAGGTCCTGGCAACGCTTGTCCGCGCCCTCGACCCCGCCAAGGTTCGCCCCGTCGCCGGAGCCGACGCTGGTAATGAAGAAGCTCAGGCCCTGCGCCTGCGCGTGCGCGGTAGGCAGGAAGAGAAAGGCGACCGTCAGCGCAGCGGACGTCATGCGGGTGGCGAAACGATTCATCTGAGTGGGGAGGATTGAGGTGGGTTTCCGTACATCAAGGCGACATCGCCCCGACCCCGTGAAATGTGACGCGACCGGAGCGGCTCAGGTAGGTATCCGTGTGTGTCACCGTGCAGATGCGCTGCCGGTGATGTGTGCGGCAAGCGGCCTGCACATCACGAACTACCCGATCAGCTTCCCATCCGCGGGCAGGCGATAGCGCTGCAGGTACTGGAGATCGTCCTCGTCGAGGCGAATCACATAGACCGTGTTGGCGCCAAAGCCGGCAAGCCGCGACTTGGCCGGCAGCGCGACCTTGCCGATGATCTTGCCGCTTGCGTCGAACACGTCGTAGACCGGAACCGAGTCGCCGGGCTTGCTCGTGCGCAGCACCCAGACTTCACCGTTCCCGCGCGACTGCACCGTGTTCGAAAGAAACGGCGGCACGAACTCCGGCCATCCCGTGAGCGGCGGGAGCTGGACATCGCCACCACCACCGCCGACGCTCACAGAACGCTGCGGCTGGCCGCCGCGGCCATCGGTCACCATCATGCGGATGCCATTTGCCTGCGCTCGCTTGCGCGCCTCTTCGACATCCTTCTTCACCGCATCGTCCACGCGGATCCTGTCGTACGCGATCGGCGATCCCTGCACGCGATTGCGCGCGTTGCTGTAGAGGTCCAGGCGATACTCGGGCGACCGCAGGACCGCGACACGTCCGTCCGGCAACGCGGCCCAATCATCGCGCGGCACAAGCGGGTTCGCACCACCAATCATGATGCGCATGTTGTTCTGCCCGCCGCTCGCCTCGACGTTCGCCTTCGCGAGACGCACCCAGGCCACCGTGTCCACGCGATTGGACGATCGGTCGAAACGCAGCACCGCCGCCGAATCGGCCGAGACGGGTTCTCCGTTCGGGCCCATCGAGATCGGTGGACCTTCGTAGTAGACGTTGCCCCGCGCGTCGGTCGCCCGCGGCGGCGTAATAGTCATCATTCCACCGCGACCGCCGCCCAGCGTTACCATCGGCCCGCCGCGCCCCCCGCGGCCGGCCTCGCCCGGCGGCCCGCCGCCGACACGTCCGCCCGCAGCGCCACCGCCCGGGGCAGGCGCCGCCGCCGAGCCAGCTGCCTCAAGACGGAAGTCCTTTCCCGTCTTTCCGTCGGGGTGAATCATCAGGTACCGGGAGTTCGCGACATCGTAGAGCGCCGAGCTGTCACCAGGCAGCGCGACGAGGCGGAACGGGAGACCGTATTCGCCCGGGCCTTGTCCTTCGCGGCCGATCTTCGATGAGGATCCGGATTTCAGGTCGAGCAATTGCAACGTCTTGTCGCGCACATCGGCGACGATCACTCGACCATCGCGCAGCTCACGCACACCGCTGATCTGTGTGAAAGGTTCCGAGTACTCGACTTCGGGCTTCGTGAGGACGAGAGGCTTCTGTGCAAGGACGATTGTGGGGAGGATCATCCCGAGGGCAAGGAGACGACGGCGCATGGGGTTCGATTCCGTGATGGGGAGACGAGGATTAGTACCCTGCGGGTCCGATCAGGGGTTACTGCCACTGCTTGGGCCGGGAAACTGCGGATACCACAAGAACTTGGGGGAACTACAACGCCACGATAAGTGCCGTTGCAGTTCCCCCCAAAAAAGCCGTTGCCGTATCCGCCCCGATCCGCCGTTTCCGTCTTTTCCCTGCTAAAGCAGTAAGAAATCGCCTACTCGGACGTCAACTCAAGCACCTCCGGCCCGTCATCCGACGAACCATCGTCCTCCCCTGCCTCTCCCTCAGCGGTATCGTCCGGCACCACGCGGGCGACCGCCGTGATCAGGTCCCCGCCATCGAGGTTCATCAGCTTCACGCCCTGGGTATTCCGGCCGGCAACACGCACGTCCTTCACGGGCGAGCGGATGATCTGCCCCGTGCGCGTGATCAACATGATCTCGTCCTCGGGGAGCACCTCGAGCAAGGCCACCACATCCCCTGTCTTCTCCGTGCGGTTCACGGTCTTGATGCCCTTGCCGCCGCGCTTCTGCACACGGTACTCGTCAATCTGCGAGCACTTGCCGAGCGCTTTTTCGGTCACCACCATCAGCGTGGCCTCGCGCTTGATCACGACCATGCCGATCACCACATCGCCGTCGGTCAGCTCGACGCCCTTCACGCCGGTCGTGTCGCGGCCCATCGCGCGCGCATCCTGTTCATGGAACCGCACGCTCAACCCGTGGCGCGTCGCGAGCACGATGTCGTTCGTGCCGCTGGTCACCTGCACGTTGATGAGCTCGTCGCCGTCCTCGATCTTGATACCCTTCACGCCCGTGACCCGGACGTTGGAGTACTCGGAGAGCGCTGTCTTCTTGATCGTGCCGTTCCGCGTGCAGAAGAGCAGGTACTCGTCGTCCGTGAACTTCTTCACCGGGACCATCGCCTTGATCTGCGTGTCCGGCGTGACGTTGATCAGGTTGACGATCGGCTTGCCCTTCGCCGCGCGCCCCGCCTGCGGGATCTCGTGCACCTTCAGCCAGAAGCAGCGCCCATCCTGCGTGAAGCAGAGGATGTAGTCGTGCGTTGAGGCGACGAAGAGGTGCTCGACGAAGTCCTCCGCCTTGAAATCCGCACCGACGATCCCCTTCCCGCCGCGCCGCTGCTTGCGGTAGGTCGAGATGCTCGTCCGCTTGATGTACCCCGTGTGCGTGATCGTGACGACCATCTCCTCGTTCGCGATCAGGTCCTCGATCGAGATCTCGCCCTGGTCGCTCGTGATCTCGGTGCGGCGGGCATCACCGAAGGTCTCGACAACCTTCGCGAGCTCGGCCTTCATCACCTTCATGCGCGCCGGCTTCGAGTCGAGCAGTGCCGCAAGTTCCTTGATCAGCGCCTGCACTTCCTTGAGTTCTTCCTCAAGCTTCTCGCGCTCGAGGCCGGTGAGCTTGGCCAGACGCATGTTGAGGATCGCCTCGGCCTGCTTCTCGGTCAGCTTGAAGCGCTTCTGCAGTTCCTTCGACGCGGACTCGGTATCGTCGGCGGCCCGGATGACCTTGATGACCGCGTCGATGTTGTCCACCGCGATCTTGAGGCCTTCGAGGATGTGCTCGCGTTCCTTCGCCTTGTCGAGGTCGAACTGCGTCCGCCGGACGATGACTTCGTGCCGGTGATGGATGAAGTGCAACAGGGCCTCGCGCATCCCCATCACGCGCGGCACGAGCCGCTTCGTCTGCGGGTCCGGCACCAGCGCCAGCATGATCACGCCGAACGTGCTCTGCATCGCCGTGTGCTTGTACAACTGGTTGAGCACCACGCGCGGGATCGCATCGCGCTTGAGCTCGATCACGATGCGCGACTCCGTCGTGGACTCGTCGCGGAGGTCGCTGATCCCCTCAAGCTTCTTGTCCCGCACCAGCTCGGCGATGTTCTCCACCAGCGACGCGCGGTTCGTCTGGTACGGAAGCTCCGTGACCACGATCTGCGACTTGTTCCCCTTCTCGTTCTCCTCGATCACGGCGCGCGCGCGCATGACGATCTTGCCGCGCCCCGTCTCGATGTATTCCTTGATCCCCGCCGTACCGTACACGTACGCGCCGGTCGGGAAGTCAGGACCCTTGATGTGCTGCCGCAGCGCCTCGGCGTTGAGCGACGGATCGTCAATCAGCGCTTCGACGGCCGCCGCGATCTCGCGCAGGTTGTGCGGCGGGATATTCGTCGCCATGCCAACGGCGATGCCGCTCGAGCCGTTCACCATCAGGTTCGGGAACGCCGCCGGCAGCACCGTCGGCTCCTGCAACCGGTCATCGAAGTTCGGCGCGTAGTCCACCGTGTTCTTCTCGATGTCCGCCAGCATCTCGGTCGCGATGCGCGTGAGCCGCGCCTCCGTGTACCGGTAGGCCGCGGCCGCGTCGCCGTCCATGGAACCGAAGTTCCCCTGCCCGTCCACCAGCGGGTAGCGCAGCGAGAAATCCTGCACCATGCGCACCATCGCGTCGTACACCGCGCTGTCGCCGTGCGGGTGGTACTTGCCGAGCACGTCACCCACCACGGTCGCCGACTTCTTGTATCCACGGCCCGGCACGAGGCCGAGTTCGTTCATCGCGTAGAGAATCCGGCGATGCACCGGCTTCAGTCCGTCGCGCACATCGGGCAGCGCGCGACTGACGATCACGCTCATCGAATAGTTGATGAACGATTCCTTGATCTCGTCGTCAATGAGCCGCGGAAGGATCCGCTCGCGGTTGTTTGGAGCCGTCATTTCTGGGCCGGAATAAGGGGGTGCCAGGCCGCTAAACGGGAACGTGGAAAACTACCCGCCGCACCATGTCAAATCAACCCGGAAGCGGCCAGCTAAGACGTTGGGCCGCCTTCACTTAGATACCGGTCGAGCCGCTGTCGCTCGCCGTGTTGAAAAGCGCCCGCGCCGCGCTACTTCGGCGGCTCGTCCGCGAGGCCTTCGGCTGCTTCTTCGGTCGCGACTTCCTTCTCGATCGCGTCGCGCTCGGCGCGGTACCGTTTGTACCAATCGCGAGTGATCTCGCCCGCGAGTTCGCGACTGCCGAGCCCGAACGCGAGCGCAGCGGCCAGCGCGACGGCGCCGAACAGGATGGCGAATGCCGTCGTCACGATGCTCGTCGCCACCCCGAGTTCCTGCAGCGACATGAAGACCGCGAGCAGGACAACGCCCACCTTGCCGGCTCGCGCAAGCGTCGGACCACCGTGCAGCGTGTGCGCGCTCGCCATGATCAGGCCGCCCACGAAATCGCCGAGCACGATGCCCAGGATCACGATCACGATCGCCGCGATCACGCTCGGCACATACCCGACGAGTTCGGAGAACACGGGCGCGAGCGAATCAATGCCGAGTGCGTTCGCCGCCACCAGCATTGACGTGAACATCACCACCCAGAAGACCAGGTGCGCCACGATGCGAGCCGGATTGAAGTGCGCGGCCGCACTGTCCACCACGCCCGTCACACCGGCCTGTCGCATCAGCGAGTTGAGCCCGATCCGGCGCAACCCACGGGCCGTGCCCTTCTGGCCGAGCTTCGCGAGAACGTAGCCGACCAGCAGCACCATGCCCGCGCCAAAGAGGCCGGGCAGATATTCCCAGAGCAGCGTCAGACTCTGCTGAAGCCGGTCGAGAAAGTTCACAGGATTTTTCGCCGCACGAGGATAGCCGGAATCTAGAAGCGAAAGCTCCCGATCGTGTAGGAGTTGCGCCCGCCACCCAGGCCGGAAAGGGCCGCCACGACCCCGATCGGGTTCAGCGAGAGGCCCGCGGTTCGGAGGCCGCCATCGCCCTTGGGGCGCATGTAGCGGTGCGCGAGGGCCATCCCCCCCGCCGCGCCGGCCGTCATCGTAAGCCCGGTGCCGATGTCGAAGTCCGCGTCCTCGCCACGCACCAGGAGCGTCGCGCCGGCACCCATCAGGCCGCCAGCGATCGCTCCAACGGCCACCAACCGCCCTTCGCCCGGCGAATGATCGTACCGCCGCACGAAGAACCGGTCACCGGCGAACACGCCCGCAAGCCCGCCCACGGTCAACGCGGTCGCAGCCTCCCGGTCGGTCGGGTACGGCGTCACGAACGAAAGTCCCGCGAGCATCCCGATTCCCGCGGCCGCCGTCATGGCCGTGAGGTCGCCCGGCGACACATGGTACGGCGCGAGCGCGGCGTAGGCGTGCCCGAGGGGGGCGCCGACGATCATGCCCGCAAGCGCGAGTCCCCCGCGAACGCGGTGCCGGCCAGTCGCCTCCTCGACGCCCGCAGCTGTGGCAATCCCGAGCGCCGTCAGCCCAAGCAGGTCCGATCCCAGCAGCGTCGCGGCGGCTTCGCCGTCATTCATCGGCTTGCCCAGCGTGAGCGCCGCAGCGGTGCCACCGACCGATCCGAGCAGGACCGACACCGCCGTCGCGCGATCCCCGGCATCGGTCACGGACCCGGCGATCAGGCCAGCAACCGCGCCGCGCACCGGAAGCCCGGTCGCAAGCCGCTGCATCGGATTCGTGATCGCAATGCGGCGCGAAATCTCGGCCGAAGCCACGAACGAACCGCCGGCCACGAGCATGTAGCCCGCGGTCCACGCCACGCCGTCCTTGGCAAAGGTGCTGGCGAACGCCGGCGCATAGATCGCCGCGCCAATCAGCGTCTGGTTGCGCACAAAGTCGCTTCGGAGAGCCGGAGCCGCGGTCGGTTGGGCGGCCGGTGCCGACTGCGCGGCGGCACCCCCAGGCAGCTGCGCTGCCACGAGCGCGATCACAAGAACCGCACCGCGACGCAGCGCGGGAATGGAGAGCGAGTTCACCGGTGTCATCAGTTCCTTGTACCCCGACGGACGTCAAAGAGCGCGCTGCGTCGGCATCTGGGGCAGATCAGCCATTCGCGCTTCCGCGCGTAGCCGAGTCCGAAGCTGCCGCCGCCGATCGCCCGCTTGGTCATGGTATCTGTGCACGAAGGACACACCGGCGGCTCGCCGCGAGCGAACGCCTCGCGCATCGCGCGGAGTTCAGTCGCTGAATACGCCGGTGACTGCCGTGTAGACTTCTGCCCGGCGGGCGGCGTAACCGAGGGATCGGGCCCTTCGTCGGGGGCGCTCACACTGCGGCGACCTGGAGCACGACCTTGCCGAACTGCTCGCCGCGACGCACCCGCTCGAATGCCTCACGGCCGCAGGCCAGCGGAAACACGCTGTCCACGGGAATCACGAGTCGCCCGGCGTTCAACTCCCCGATCACCGCGGCGAACTCCGATTCGCTGCCCATCGTCGAGCCCATCAGCGTCCACTGGTTCCAGAACATGCGCCGGACATCGGTCTCGACGGTGGGCCCGGTGGTGCCGCCGCAGGTCACCAGGCGGCCACGGCGCCCGAGCGCCCCCAGCGATGTCGGCCAGCTGACGGTGCCCCCGTTGTCCACGACCACATCCACGCCGCGCTTTCCGCTTCGTGCGCGAACCTCCCGCGCGACCTCCTGCGTGCGGTAGTTGAACCCGTCGTCGGCGCCCAGCGAGCGAGCGCGCTCCAGCTTGGCATCGCTCGACGACGTCACCCACACCGTCGCGCCGCGCTGCTTGGCGATCAACATCGCGGCAATCGCGACCGCACTCCCGATCCCCTGCACCAGCACCAGCTCGCCGGGCCGCACGTCAGCGCGCGTGACGATCATCCGCCACGCGGTCAGCGCCGCGAGGGGAAACGCCGCGGCGGCCTGGTCGCCGATCGAATCCGCGAGCCGCGCGACATGCGTCGCCGGTACCACCACGTACTCGGCGAAGCTTCCCGGGCGGTGTTCGCCGAGCACCGCGAACTTGAGGCACATCGGATGTCCGTCCGACCGGCAGTATTCGCAAGTCCCGCACCCGATGCCCGGGTTCACCACCACACGGTCGCCCACGCGCACGTCGCGCACGGCCGGCCCGATGCCGTCCACGACGCCGACGGCATCGGAGCCGAGGATCCACGGCGGCGTGATCCGAAGGCCTGGCATACCCGCCACGACGAACAAGTCCAGGTGATTCAACGAGGAGGCGTGGACTCGGATGCGCACGTCGGTGTCGTGCGCGAGTTCCGGTGTCGGCAGGTCGTCGCGGAACTCGAGCTGGTCGAGCTCGCCGTGCGCGGAGATCGTCAGCGCACGCATCGGTGCCTCCGCGCGAAAGCGGTCACCCCGGGACCAACTGTGGACGGAACCGGCAACCTTCGCCTATTATGTTCGTTCATGGTCTCGATCAAGGTTCCTCCGCTCGGCGAGTCCATCACCGAAGCCACCGTGTCGCGGTGGCTCAAGCGCGAAGGCGACGCCGTCGCCGCCGGTGAAACGCTCGTCGAGCTGGAGACCGACAAGATCACGGTCGAAGTGCCCGCGCTCAAGGCGGGCGTCCTCGCGAACCGCTCTCGCGCGGAGGGCGATGTCGTCGGCGTCAGCGACCTGCTGGGCGAGTTGGACGACTCGCGGAGCGACGGGACGGTCGCCGCCAGCCCTGCGACCAGCCAATCGGCTGCGCCCGCCCAGGGCACGCCTGCCGGCGAAGTCCGGTCCGCACCCTCGGCCCGAAAGTTGGCGGACGAGGCCGGCGTCAACCTCGCGTCGGTTTCCGGCACGGGTCGCGGCGGAGTCGTCAGCCGGCCAGATATCGTAGCGGCGATGGCGTCGGCACCTGCCGCAGCGGCGGTGCCGTCGGCCGCGACTGTTCCAACAGCTCCGGCCACGCCGATCGCACCGCCGCCGTCAGCACCGTCGCTTGCCCCGCTCGCGGCCCAGCCGACCCAGTTCGCCCTCAATCGCCCGGCGCACGAGCGAGAGCGGGAGACGCGCGAGAAGATGACCACGCGGCGGAAGCGCATCGCCGAGAACCTGCTCGCCGCGCAGCACAACACGGCGCATCTCACGACGTTCAACGAAGTGGATATGAGCGCCGTGAACGCGCTTCGCGACCGGATGAAGGAGCGCGTCGAGAAGACCCACGGCGTGAAGCTCAGCTTCATGCCGTTCTTTGCAAAAGCCGCCGTGGTCGCGCTCGAGCAGTTCCGCACGGTGAACGGGCGCGTGGACGGCGACACGATCGTGTATCACAACTACGTCAACCTCGGCATCGCGGTCGCGAGCGAGGCCGGCCTCGTCGTCCCCAACGTGAAGGACGCGCAGCGCCTCGGCGTGCTGAACCTCGCGAAGGAGATCGCGGCCATCGCCGCGCGCGCCCGGGACGGCAAGCTGACGATCGAAGACCTGACCGGCGGTACCTTCACGATCACGAACGGCGGCGTGTTCGGTTCGCTGGTTTCGACGCCGATCATCAACTACCCGCAGGTGGGCATCCTCGGGCTGCACAAGATGCAGGAACGCCCGATCGCGGTGAACGGCCAGGTCGTGATCCGGCCGATGATGTACACCGCGCTCTCGTACGACCACCGGCTGATTGACGGCCAGCAGGCCGTGCAGTTCCTGGTGCGCATCAAGGAACTGATGGAAGACCCCGAATCCATGCTGATCAGTTGAGAGATAGTAGGTAGTAGATAGTAGGTAGTAGGTAGCACCTATCACCTAATACCTACTATCTACTATCTGCCTTTTACTGTCTCTCCGGCCCCCTCGGCGCCGTAAACGTCACCGGCAACTGGAACACCTGGGCCACGGGGCGGTCGGCCTTCCGGGCCGGCTCGAAGGTGGCGTCGAGGATCGCGAGCCGCACGGCGTCGGCGAACCGCACGTGCGTCGCCGAGACGATCCCGATGGATTCCTTGTTGAGCGTGCCGTTCGCCTCGATGATGAACTCGATCACGGCCGACCCGCTGACCCCCGCCATCTTGAGTGAATCGGGAAAATCCGGCTCCTGCATAGCCTTCACGCGCGCCGGGACTTCCACTTCGGTCGCGACGAACAGTCGCTGCGCGTCGAGCAGCCGGACGATCGAGTCCGCATCGATCTTCGGCGCCCGCACGGGGCGTTCGCCGTGACGCGTCCAGATGACGATGGCACCGCAGCCCTGCGCCTGCGGCGGGCCCTGGAACCGTGGCGGCACGAGTGACGCGCTCGAATACACTTCAATCGCCTCGACGGTGGAAGGCTGGAGCGCATCGGGGTCGAACGGGATTCCCATCAGCGGCGTACCGTCCAGCCAGTAAAGCGGCGGGCACCGATTGCCGCGCAGCCGGACGTCAAATGCGCCGCGCGACGTCCGGAACAGCGCGATGCCGGGAATGCGCCGCAGGACATCCGTGAATGCCGGCGGGTTGTACTTCATGAAATCCGCACGGTAGGCGTAGTGGCCGTTGCCGCCGGTGCGCTGCCGCTCGCGGATTTCCTCCAGCCGCGTGTCGGCGCGCGACAGCACGGCGTTGACGACGACCGGTCGAACCATCTGGATGGCGCGGGTCAGGCGCACCAGCAGCGGCGCCGACTCCGGCAACGGCAACCGGACCTGCAGCGTCTCGGGACGGAAGCCGATCCGCCGCACCACCAGCCTGGGCGTCGTGTCGTTCAGCACGTTGAGCAGGAACGTGCCGTCGTCGTCGGTGTTGGCGGCGCGGTTGGCCGAGCCGATCACCAGGATCTGCGCGCCGACCACTCGCTCGCCCGTCAGTGCCGACACGACCTGCCCGGCGATCCGGGTCTGCGGGAGCTGGGCAGTCGCCGGCCAGGCGACGGCCGCCATCGCCACCAGAGCCATCGCGTTGACCGCTGCCATAGTCCGCCCGGCCACTTTCGTGGCGCCGTTAGATTCCCTGCCTCGCGACACCCCAAGACCTACCACCAATTACCCCTCCCGTCCAGTGAGCGTGACGCCCCAACAGGCGGACGTCGTCGTCATCGGCGGCGGCCCCGGCGGCTATGTCGCCGCGATCCGCGCGGCGCAGCTCGGCCTGTCAACCGTCTGCGTTGAGATGGACCAGACCTTGGGCGGCACCTGCGTGAACGTTGGTTGCATCCCGAGCAAGGCGCTGCTCCAGTCGTCCGAGCACTTCGAGTTCGCGCGCACGCATGCGGCCGATCACGGCATCGCGCTTGGCACCGTCTCGCTCGACCTCGCGCGGATGATGCAGCGCAAGTCCGACGTGGTCGCCGCGAACACCAAGGGCGTTGAGTTCCTGTTCAAGAAGAACAAGGTCACGTGGGCGCGAGGTGCGGGGCGCCTGCTCACCGGGAACGTTGTCGAAGTCACCGCGGCCGACGGCAGCGTGAGCCGCTGTGCCGCCCGAAACGTGATTATCGCCACGGGGTCCACGGCGACGCAGCTTCCGTTCCTCCCGTTCGACGAGGAGCGGGTCGTCTCGAACGTCGGCGCGCTCTCGCTCCGCGCCGTGCCGCGACACCTGATCGTGATCGGCGGGGGCGTGATCGGCCTCGAGCTTGGCTCCGTCTGGCGTCGGCTGGGCGCGAAGGTCACCGTGATCGAGTTCATGCCGGGAATCCTCCCGGGCAACGACGACGACGTCGTCAAGGAAGCGGACCGGATCCTGCGCAAGCAGGGACTGGCCATCCACACGAACACCAAGGTGACCGGCGGCGGCCGGCAGGGCGATCGCGTGTTTGTGCAGGTTGAACAGGGTGAGGCGAAACTCACGCTGGATGGCGACGTGGTGCTGGTCGCCATCGGCCGGAAACCGGCGCTCCATGGCGTGGATGCCGCGCGACTTGGGCTCGTGCTCGGGCCACGCGGCGAGATCCTGGTGGACGCCCAGATGCGCACCAGCGTCCCGGATGTCTACGCGATCGGCGATGTCGTGGGCGGAAAGCTGCTCGCGCACAAAGCCGAGGAAGAAGGGGTCATCGCCGCGGAGGTGATCGCCGGCCACCGGGCCGCGATGCACTACCACAACATGCCCGGCGTCGTGTACACCTGGCCCGAGATCGCCACCTGCGGACTCGGCGAGCAGGAAGCGAAAGCGTCCGGTCGCGCGGTCATCAGCGGGAAGTTTCCGTACTCCGCCAACGGCCGCGCCCGCACGATGGGCGAGACCGGCGGTTTCGTGAAGTTCGTGGCGGATGCGCACACGCACGAGATCCTCGGCTGCCACATGATCGGGCCGAACGCGAGCGAGTTGATCGCCGCCATCGTGGTGGCCATGGAATTCCGCGCCTCGGTCGAGGACATCGGCGAGACCGTCCACGCGCACCCGACGCTCAGTGAGGCCGTGAAGGAAGCGGCCCTCGCCGCGCTAGGGCGCGTCATTCATACCTGAGGCGACCAATGCTCGCCGCGCTCCGGCGCGTGTACCACGCGCTGGTTCCGCTGGGCCTGCGACGAGCCCTCCGGGTGTCGCGGTTTTCTCCCGATCGCCGCGCGCGGGCGAACCTGTGGACGAAGACGGGCGGTCGCGTCGCCGCCGGCCCGTTCGCCGGCCTTCGGCTCGCGGGCAATGCGCCCGACGATTGTTACGGACCCATCCTGATCGGTTCGTACGAGTGCGAAGTCCACGAGTGGCTCGAGCGCGAACTCCGGACCGGGTGGCCCGCGATGGTGAATATCAAGAGCAACGCGGGCTTCTACTCCACCGGGCTCGCGCTGCGAACCGGAGGCGAGGTCCGCGTGCACGCATTCGAGGCCGACGCGGCGATGCGGGCGGAGACCGCACGATCCGCGACCATCAACGGCGTCCACGACCGCGTGCAGATCCACGGCCCGGCGGATATCCCGACGCTGTCCGCGCTGGAGTCAACCGGCGTGACGCGCGCGTTGGTTGTTTGCGACTGCGAGGGCATGGAGCGCGAACTCCTCGACCCATCTGCCGTGTCGTGGCTCGGGCGATCCGCGCTTTGCGTCGAGCTGCATGATTTCGCCGCGCCGGGGGTCACCGATCTCCTGCGCACGCGCTTTGGTGCAACGCATCGGATCCAGGTGCTCGAGCAGCGACCGAGAGACCCGGTTGCCTGGGCCGCCCGCGTCGGCGTTTCCGTTGAGGACGCGCAACGGCTCACCGAGGAGCTGCGGCCGTGGGCTGGGGCCAACCTGCCCGGCCGCTGGCTCGTCGCGACACCGGCCACGGCGGGCCGGGCGTAAGGCCCTACGCGGCCAGGTACCGCTCGCGCGCGACGCCCAGGTGATGCAACTCGTGGCCCGCCGTGATGTAGATGAGCGCACGAGCCGACACGCCGAATCCGCTGGCCGTGCCCCGATGCAGCCACGCCGCCGGATCGAGCGAATCGGCAAGCTGCAGCGTCGCAGACCGGATTGCCGCGAACTCCAGCATCAGGCTCGACACGCTGCGACGATTCGCATTGGAGTGCGGCACCCAGTCATCCTGCTCGAAACCCGGGAGCGGCGTTGCATCATTTCGCGCGACGCGCAGCAGCCGGTAGCTGAACACCCGCTCCGTGTCGCTCATGTGCAGGATCATCTCCTTGAGCGTCCACTTGCCGGGGCCATAGCCGCGGTTCGCCCGATCATCGCTCACCCCGGAGAACAGGGCGATGGTCTCGTGCAGCTGACGGCGCAGGTGATCGCGCACGTCGCCATCGGGCACGAGGGCGATGTATCGGCCGTAGTACGGTGCGAACTCGTCGGCCTGCGGACGTGCAAGCATGGAATACCCCGCCAGGGTGAGGATGCGCCTCGGACTTCGAAGCCGGAAACACGACGGGCGACGGAGATCTGGCTCCGTCGCCCGCAGTAACCTATCACGCGCTGGCTGTCGCGTCAGCGCCGCTCAAGCGTCCTTGCGGATCGCCTCCATGATGGCGCCGGCGACGGGCGTCGGCGTGCTCATCCGGCGGCGGCGGGCGGTCTCGGCCTGCACCTGATTCCAGAGTCGGTAGCCGCTCGCTGCTTGCAGCGCGGTTTCGTTGACCGGCTCGCCGTCCAGCCACGCGTGCACCACTTCCGGCATCGTCGCGGCCGCGACCGGTACTTCTCGGTCCCCGGCGATCTCCAGGTCGTCGCGCCGAGCGGTGCGCTCAGCAGCGGGCTCGATGTGGCCGGCGACATTCGGGTCAAGATTGTCGTGCATCATGCTGCTCGATCCTCCAACAGTTTCTGGAGCGCCTCACGGGCGCGGTGAACTCGCATCTTCAGGGCACCAACCGTCGTGTCGAGCATCACGGCCATGTCTTCGTATGACCGGCCCTCGACGTGCTTCATGACGAACGCCTCCCGCAGGGACGCCGGAAGAGCCGCCAGGGCCCGATCCAGATGGCCCCGCAGCTCGCCCCGGTCGAGTTCCTCGTCGGGCGTCTCATATCCAGACGGTTGATCGTCTTCTTCGTAACTGAGGTGGGTCCGCCGGATGTTCTTGAGCCAGTCCTTGCACCCGTTGGCGACGATCCGGAACACCCAGGCATCGAACCGTCCCCGGACCTCGCCAAGGTGGTGGAATGCCTTGATGAACGAGTTCTGCAGGATGTCCGCGGCGTCGTCCGGACTCCCCGTCATGCCCACGGCGTGACGGTAGAGCGGGTCGCTGTACCGGTTGATCAGGACCGAAAAGGCATCGCGGTCGCCCGCGAGTACGCGGTTGATGATCGCCTGATCGGCGTCGGCTTCGGGAGCTTGCGGGTGCGACGGGACAGACTGCACGACACGAGTGTAACTACGCACACGCGTCGTGGCGAGGCCCGCCACGCGGCGAAGACCTTGTTGCACGAACGCTTGACGACCGGCCCACGGCAAAGGTCACGCGAGGCCTCGCCGCCTGGCCTCTACGGGGTGCTGGCGCAGGCGGCGGCCGTGAGCGCGAGCGCCGGGTCCGCGACCGGCACGGCCGTGCCGGCCGCCTGGTTCAGCGCGGCCGCGGCGGCGGCGGCAATCCGGACGTGCCCCGGTCCGGACGGCAGGATCCCGTCGAGCGATATCCAGTGCCCGAACGGACGGGCGCAGGTGAGCAAGGCGCTGGACACAACCGCTCCCGCGCCACTCGACAGCGTGGAGTACAGCGCATCGAGGTCCACGAGCACCCAGTGGCGCGCGGTGGTCACACGGCGCAACTCGGCGTTCATCGCATCCACGATCGCATCGAGTTGCGTGACATCGCCGGGCGTCAGGACGCGATCGGCCGTACCGGGGCGGTCGCTGCAGCTCACGGAAGCCGACGGCCCCGCCGACCCCGCGGCGGGCACCGGGGGCGGCGCGACCAGTGGAGCAACCAATGCCGCGACATTCACGAGATTCGCGCTGCCGTTGCAGTCCGCCGCGACGGTGATGCCGAAGGGGGCGAGCGAAGCACGCACGGCCCACAGCGCATTCCCGGTCCGGAACGCCGGCGCCTTCGTGAAGTGCGGGACCGTCGTGGCCATGACGCGAGCGCCCGTGCGGTCCAGGCTATCGGCGATCATGGCGAGTTCCGCCGCGAAGAGCGCCGCCGGAACGGCCGTGGCGCTCGGTGCCGACGGCAGGGCGGTCGCGAGTGAAACGCGGCCTTCACGAATCGCGGCCAGCACCTCGGCGGACCCGAGTTCGAGCGCGACCAGCGTCGGCTGCGCGATCAACGCGGCCGTGACCTGTGACTGCGTCGCGGGCAGCACGTGTGGGTATCGCGCGCGGTCGAGCGCGCTGTACGCGGAGTTGGCTTGGGTCACGCTCCGAGGCGTCGCGTTCCGAACCGCCCAGGCCGTGGCGCCGGGGATCGCGAGGTTATTCGTCGGGAGCGTGAACGAGGCGGCCGCACCAGTGCAGGCGCTATCCGCCGCGGTGGCGAGCGCGCCACTGGCGCGGCGGCCCAGCCCGAGCGGCGCGACCACCGGGGCGGCGCAGCCGGGACTCCGATACAGCGGGTTGCCGAACGACGCACCCGCCGCCTGGGCTAGCACCGCGGCCCACGATTCGCGCTGCGACTCGAGGGTCAGGCCGTCGTCGCGAACGCCCGCCGTGAGGTCCCCGCCGATCGCCACGACGTTCCGGAACAGGTTCGCCGTGGGACCTGTCGCGTCGCCCCCGCAGGCCGTGAGCAACACGACCAGCGCCAAACACCGCGCGCTAGACGTGAGCAAATGCCCCCCAACCATGCGCGCGAATCAGTGAGCCGTGTTCATCGAGCCGCGGCGGCGGCAGCCGCACGCTACCGGGTGCCGGCGGCGCGATTCCCGTCAGCGCGGACGCGCCCACCGTACCGACTGCGTCGCGAACGGAGCGCACCACGCCGGCCGGCACGCCGGCACGTTCGAGCGCCGTGACCCAGAACGCCGCGGTGTTCGACCGCACGCGCGCGGCGACTTCGCGCGACACGTCTTCGCGATGCGCGAGCCGACCCGCGTTCGTGCGGAAACGATCCTCGCGCAGCTGCGCCGACCCGAGCACGCCAGCGAGGGCGGCGAACTGTGCGTCGTTCCCAACGCAGATCACGATCGGGCCGTCGCTCGCGTTGAACATCTCATACGGAACCAGGTTTGCATGCGCGTTTCCCCAGCGCGACGCCTCGGCGCCCGAGACCAGGTGGTTCTGCGCCACATTGATCAGCGACTGCACGGCGGAATGGTACAACGATACATGCAGGCGCCGCGGCGCCGTCACGCCGCCGCGTATCGCGGCCAACGCCGCAAGCACCTGCGCGACGACTTCGCGGCCCGTGATCTGGTCGGCGAACGCGACGCCGGTCTTCATCGGTGCGCCGTCACGCTCGCCCGTCACCGCCATCCACCCCGACTCGGCCTGCACGACAAAGTCGTACCCCGGGCGCGCCGACTCGGCGCCGAATCCCGTGACCGTGCACCAGACCAGCCTGGGGTGCCCATCAACGAAGTCCGTCGGGGCAAGTCCGCGCTGTTCAAGCGTTCCCGGCTTGAAGTTGTCAATGACGATGTCCGCGCTTGCGACGAGCGCCCGGATCAACTCACGGTCCGCTGCGACGTCCAGATCCGCGGCTACTGCCAGCTTGTTTCGGTTGCACGCGAGGTAGTAGGCCGCCTCGCCGCGCGCGTCAAACGGCGGGCCGTAGCCGCGCGTTTCGTCGCCGGTACCGGGCCGCTCGACTTTGATCACGTCAGCGCCCAAGTCGCCCAACTGCATAGCCGCTATCGGTCCTGCGAGCACTCGACTCAAGTCGAGCACGCGCACGCCAATGAGAGGTTGCTGTGTTGATACTGTACTCATAATGGCGTTATAATAGGCCTTCGCATTGCACAATTGATCGGTTTTCGGCTCGTCCGGACACTACAATCGCGCGCTACAAACACTATCAGATGATCGACCTAACCTCTTGCAGTGCAACGACTTTTTCGTATAATTGCGCGGTCCAAAAGTGGTCCGAGGCAACTATAAGGGTACTCCGCCCTAGCTTGGACGCCCCGCAGTCTAGCACCGCCGTCCGCGGGAACCGTTACCTCGCGATCCAACGACCGATCTGGAGCACTTCTCCATGCCCGATAAACTGACGCCCTCCGTCCGCCCCGCTGCACCTGGGAGCGGAACCACGCTCCCCGTTCGCCGTCACCCCGGACACCGCGGTCCCGACGTCCGTGACACCGTGGCGGAAATGGCCGCGAAAGCGCACGAGATCAGCCTTGAAGCCGGCAGCAAGATGTCCGCGGCGATGAAAGATGTCATCAACGCGGGCGCCGGACTCGGCGCGTTCTCGATCGAGAGTGCGCGCGACCTCGTGCAGTTCATGGTGCGCCGCAGCCAGATGACCCAGGTGGAGGCGGACAAGCTGATCGCGTCTGCTGAGGAAGCCACGCGCGGCAAGCGGGGCAAGAGTGCGGCCGCCGCCAAGCCGAGCGGGAAGAGCGCTTCGGCGAAGAAGCCCGCCAAGGCGGGTAAGCCGGCCAAGGCCCCGGCGAAGAAGCCGGCCAAGAAGCCCGCGGCGAAGAAGCCGGCCAAGAAGCCCGCGGCGAAGAAGTAGCGCGACCGGCGGCGCCGCGAATGACACTCGCCGTGGCGCCGGGCGACGCAGTGGCACTCACCGGTGCCCTCGTCGCCATCGATTCAAGGAACCCTTCACTCGTGCCCGGCGGTCCCGGGGAGGAAGCGTGTGCACGTGCGCTCGCGCACGTGCTGCGTGATTGGGGGTTTCGCGTCGAAGTGACGGACGCCGCGCCGGGCCGGCCGAACGTCGTCGCGCGCATGGGAACTGGAGGGGGCGGACGGAAGTCGCTCCTGCTCAACGGGCATCTCGATACCGTCGGCGTTGACGGCATGACGCACGCGCCGTGGGATCCGGAGGTGCGGGACGGTCGCCTGTACGGCCGCGGATCGGCCGACATGAAGGCGGGCATCGCGGCCATGTGCGCGGCCGCGTGGCGGGCCGCGCAGTCCGGTATTGGTGGCGAAGTGATCATCGCCGCCGTCGCGGACGAGGAGTACCAGAGCATCGGCACGCGCGCCCTGGTGGAATCCGGGCTGCGCGCCGACGCCGCCATCGTCACCGAACCCACGCGCCTCGCGATTTCGCCCGCCCACAAGGGGTTTGTCTGGGCAGACCTCGACGTCCAGGGTGTTGCAGCTCACGGCAGTCGCTACGACGTCGGCGTGGACGCGATCTCGCTCGCCGGCCATGTGATCGCCGAGGTTGACGCCTTCGAGCGCGAGGTGCTGGTGACGCGGACGCACCCGCTGCTCGGGCGCGCATCGGTCCACGCGTCGTTGATCACCGGCGGCAGTGGGCTGTCCACGTATCCGGACCGATGCGTCGTCCGCTACGAACGACGTACGATTCCCGGCGAACGGGCGCCGGTGTTCGCCACCGAGCTCGAGGCGGCCGTTGCGCGCGTTCACGCGCGCCGCCCCGAGCTCCGCGCGCAGGTCACCCTCGGGTTCTCGCAGGACCCGAACGATGTCGCGGTGTCGCATCCGGTCGTCGGCGCGCTGCACGCGGCGCTCTCCGAGGCAGGACAGGCGGGCGCGATCGAGGGACTGTCCTGCTGGACCGACGCGGCGCTGTTCACCGCCGCCGGCACGCCCGCCGTGTGTTTTGGCCCGGGCGATATCGCAGTCGCGCACGCCGCCGAGGAGTTCGTGCCGATCGCGGAGATCGCGTGCGCAACCGATGTGCTCGCCCAGGTGATTCGCGCCTGGCTGCCGGCGCGCTGAGCGGCAACCCAGTACGCAATCATGGCGCAGCTCACCGTGGCCCAGTACGACGCCCTCGAATCCGCCATCCGCGACGGCCGCCGCATCGTGGTGCACCGCCGGCACCAGGACCTGGTGGTCGTGCCTGAGCGACTGACGCTGTTGCAGCGCCGCGAGGCGATCGAGGCGCGGCACCCCACCACCGGCGAGCACATCACGATCTGGATAGACGACGCGGACTCGATCGAGGTCGTCCGGTGATGACCGCACGCGGACGGGAGGTGGTCGCGATCTACGCGGACGAATCCTGCCTCGGCAACGGCCAGGAAGGCGCGAATCCCGGCGGCGCCGGCGCGTTGCTCGAGTACGTGCGTCCCGACGGCGCGCTCGTGCGGCGCGACCTCTGGCTGAGCGAACCGGCGACGACGAACAACCGGATGGCTCTCCAGTCGGTCATCGCCTCGCTGACCGCCCTGGGCGCGAAAGGAGCAAGTTTCGACGTCGTCTTCACGACCGATTCGCGCTACATCGTGGACGGGATGACCCAATGGGTTCACGGCTGGGCGCGCCGCGGCTGGACCCGGAAAGGCGGGGTGATCGAGAACTTGGCGTTGTGGCACCGCGCTATCACCGCGGCCCGTCCGCACGCCGTCCAGTGGCAGTGGGTGCGCGGGCATGCGGGCCATGCGCAGAATGAGTACGCCAATCATCTCGCGACGCGCGCGGCCAGCGAGCAAGACGCGTCGGACGGCTTCATCGAGTCGGCATTCGACGCGTGGGCCGCGACCGCGGGCGCCCGACACGGGCCGCCCTTCGCGCCACCGTCACGCGCCGCCTTCCGGGCGCACGCGTCGTTGCCCGCGGTCCCGGCGGCACGAACCTGACCTGCGGCCGTATTACGTTTTGAACGGACCCACACTGCGGACGCCCACGCGTGGCTGACTCGCTCGACCTCCTTTTCGCTCGCCTCGTGCGCACCATCCGGGACCGGAAACCGGAGTACCTCGGTGGCGCGCTCGAGGTGTCCGAGTTGCTCGCGTTCATCCCCTACAAGGCGGTGCGCGCCGAGGTAGGCACGGAGACCAACGAGGATTACGCGTACGCCGTGACCCAGCTGCTGGCGGGCGAACGCGAACTGCTGTTCGTGGACGACCTGATGCAGGACGACCTGCGCGCGGTCCTCGAATCGCCGAATCCGGACCTCGACGCGTACCGCTCGTACCTGAACGCGCGAGTCACGCTGGCCCAGGAGCGCGTGCGCGCCGTGCTCGACTCGGCGGCTCCATCGGCGTCGGCGAGTCCGGAACCTCCGGTAGCTGCGGCCGTGCCGACAGCGCAGGATGCGCCGGCCGCTCCAGCACCGGCTG